>VFKN01000122.1 GCA_009885525.1 Anaerolineaceae bacterium
AGCACAAACATGTCACAAGCCATGTCATCCCTTCGGGATTTGATGCGAATTTGTACCGTTTTCTATAATCTTGCCATCCCTTCGGGATTGAAAACGGCTTGAAGTAGAATATCTAATCTTTGCTGGCTAATTTCCAATAACGTCTAATAGACACGGAGACCTTAATGAAGAACATCTTAATTGTAGAAGATACCGAACTCAACATTGACCTGCTCACGCAGCTGCTCGAAGACGACTACAACCTGGTCGTAGCCCGCGACGGCGAACAGGGCGTAGAGATGGCGATAAAACATATGCCCGATTTAATATTAATGGATATCAACCTGCCGCTTATCGACGGCTACGAAGCCACGCGCCGCATCCGCGCGAATAAGGCATTCAAATCCACGCCGATCATCGGACTCTCCGCGCACGCCATGGACGGGCATGAGCAGAAAGCGATGAGCGCCGGCTGCAACGCCTACCTGACCAAACCGATCAATGACGCCGCATTGTTCAGCGCCTTAAAAGAATATTTAGGAACTTAGAAGTTAAATGTATGTTTTCCCTGGCACCGCCCGCCAGGGCAGGTGTTGTGCAAGGACTTTTAAACACGAAGTACACGAAGGTTTTAAGGTCTTCCTTCGTGACCTTTGTGTACTTCGTGTTAAAGCCTTTTTGGTTTCGGCTTGTCCGAGTTAGGCTGATACATATTCTGTCATTGGAGATTCAATGAACGAACGCCCAAAAATCCTTATCGTAGACGATGAACCTTTCAATGTGGATTACCTTGAACAGGAACTCGAAGAATTAGGCTACGACACCATCTCTGCCAACAACGGGCAGGAAGCCCTCAACCAGGTATCCGCCGAATCCCCCGATCTGGTGCTGCTCGATATTATGATGCCGATCATGGATGGCTTCGAAGTATTAGCGCGCATGAAAGCATCCACATCCACGCGCGATATTCCGGTCATCATCATCTCAGCCAATAATGATCTGCAAAGTATTGTCAAAGGCGTTAAGCAAGGCGCGGAAGATTATCTGCCCAAACCCTTTGAACCTGTATTGCTGCAAGCGCGCATTGAAGCAGGCCTCATAAAAAAGAAGTTTCGTGACCAGGAGATCGAATATCTGCGCCAGGTGGAAATGCTGACCGATGCCGCCAATGCCATCGAGACCAGCACATACACCCCCGAGATGATCGAGCCGGTCGCGGCGCGGAAAGATGCGCTGGGCGAACTGGCGCGCGTCTTTCGCATCATGGCGCAGGAAGTCCGCGAGCGCGAGCAGCGACTCAAACGTCAGCTTCAGCAAATGCAATTGGACATCGAAGAGAAAAAATTAGCAAGGGCTGAAACTGTCGCCATTTATATTCCCATGGATCGTCGTCAGGCAATGGCGCACGGCAAGCATTTACCAGAGTACGCGCAAGGCGCGGCTTTGTTCGCGGACGTATCCGGCTTCACAGCGCTGACCGAGTCACTGGCAAACGAGTTGGGTTTACAGCGCGGCGCCGAGGAAATTATCCGTCAACTCAACCGCGTGTATACCCTATTGATCGATGAAGTGCATCGCTACGGGGGCAGTGTTATCACCTTCAGCGGCGATGCGATCACCTGCTGGTTTGACGATCTCGACCCGCAGGGAAATCAACGCGCAGAAGCATCCGCTGAACGCGCCGTTGCCTGTGCGCTGGCAATGCAAACAGGTATGCAGCGCTTCACAACGATCACAACTCCCGCGGGAAAAACAATTTCGCTGGCGATTAAAGTTGCAGTTGCAAATGGTCCCGCGCGGCGCTTCTCAGTCGGCGACCCAGGCCAGCATCAAATGGATGTATTGGCCGGGCGCACACTGTCTCTTTTAGCCGAAACAGAAGGGCAAGCGCACCGAGGTGAGATTCTCATCGCATCAAATGGTTTATCTTCTATCGAAGAAAAATTTATCGTCTCCGAATGGCGCGGCGAGCACGAGTTTGCCGTCATCACCGGATTGATGCGGGATGTAACCCCAGCCCCGTGGGCAGATTTGCCCAATGATTCCATCTCAGAATCGCAGGCGCAGCCGTGGATGCTGCCCGCCGTTTTTGAAAAAGTCCGCGCAGGCAAAAGCGATCTATTATCCGAACTGCGCCCGGTCACCGCATTATTTTTAAAATTTGACGGGCTTGCATACGATACCGAAGCCGAAGCAGGCGCTAAACTCGATGCATTTATTCAATGGATCGAAAAAATCCTCAGACCGTATGACGGTGCAATCATTCAATTAATCGTTGGCGATAAAGGCAGTTATCTCTATATCGTATTTGGCGCGCCCATCGCGCACAACGACGATACGATCAAAGCCGTGTCTGCCGCGCTCGAACTCGCCGCGCTGCCCAAGTCGCTGGCGTATATCACCAACATACAAATCGGTCTGGCAAATGGTCAAATGCGGGTCGGCGCGTATGGCGGCTCTTCTCACCGCACCTACGGCGCAATTGGCGATAAGACCAACCTCGCCGCGCGCCTGATGCAGGCATCTGTGCCTGGCGCAACTATTTTATGTAACGACACAGTTTATGAAGCCGCGCAAGCACAGTTTCAATTTGAATCCATGCCGTCAATTTTCGTCAAAGGCAAAACGCAGCCCATCGCAATTTATCGTCCCATTCGTAAACTCCGCGAAGGCGACACTGCCCCCATAAATTTACTGGGGCGCACCGTTGAGCGCGCGCTGCTGATTGATCGCCTGTCACCTGCCGAACAATTGACGCTTAAAGTTGCCAGCGTGATCGGTCAAATTTTCACACTGGATGTTTTATCCGCGATTTACCCGGAGACAAACGAACGCGGAAATCTGCCCACCCATTTGAAAGCCCTCACCAATCTTGACCTCATCACGCAGCGCTCCGCAGAATCCAGCTACAGTTTCAAAGACCCGCTGACACATGAAACAGCTTATACTCTCATGCTATTTGCGCAACGGCGTCAAATCCATCGCGCAGTAGCGGAGCTGCTCGAGCAAACCGCATCCGCCGCGCCGCCCTATGCAGAGTTATCACATCACTGGCAAGCCGCAGATGATATTCCCAAAGCCGTTCAGTATTTGGAAAAAGCAGGCGAGCGCGCCCGCGCACTCGGAGACTACGAAGAAGCCAGTCGCTTCTTTAACGCCTCGCTGGCATTGAATCGTTAATTTTTTTGAAAACAGGCAGCTGGAAAGCCTTTCTAAAATGGAAGAGGAATTAGCGAAAATTAGATTATATTTTCATCAGTTAATTCTCAAATTACAAATCAAGAGAAACATCCATCTTAGTTTTACAGTCAAAGACACAAGGTTACTTTTTATAATGAACATACAAAATTTTGAGCAGGCAAAGCAGTATGCCCTCCATCGTTTGGAACAGGAATTATCCCCAACGCTACACTATCACGACATCACACACACCCGTGATGATGTTGTACCGGCGGCGGCCATGCTGGCAGCCATGGAAGGGATACAAGGAGAGTCGCTTTATCTGCTGCTCACCGCTGCGTGGTTTCATGATCTCGGTTTTATTGAACAAGCTCTCCATCACGAATTGATCAGTGCGCGAATTGCGATACAAGTCCTGCCGGGCTTTGGTTACACCGAAGAACAAATTGAAGTTGTAAGATGGGCAATCCTGGCAACTGCGCTTCCGCAATCCTCCACAACGCTGCTCGAGGAGATCCTGACCGACGCCGATCTGGATGTATTGGGGTGCGAGGATTTTATGCCGCGCAACAACGACTTGCGCCGCGAGCTCGCTTTTTTGGGCAAAGAATACACAGACATTGATTGGTACACAAGTCAATTAAAGTTTTTAGAGACACATACCTACTTTACGGCATCGGCACATAAAGCAAGAGACGACCAAAAACGCGTAAATATCACCCAGCTGAAACTGCAATTGGAAAATCTGAGCAAATAGTAACAAAAGCACAATCTTACATCTTACAAGTTTTATGTGATTACGATAAACTATTAGATATTATGTATTATCGCCTGCCTCATAAACAATTCAATTTTTCAATTCACCTTACACGGAACTCAATCCCGAAGGGATGAAAGAATTGTAGGTAAGGACATACAGATATCTAAATCCCGAAGGGATGATATGGTTTGCTTCATAAAAATATGACACCCCTTCGGGGTTATCGTGCCGATTTTTCACAAATCTATAATCATTCCACTCCTTCGGAGTTTTGCTTGCGTAAGGTGAGTTTTTAACAAAATTGTAAATATTATGGCAACCCTGTTTTGGTAAATTATGCGATACTTTGTAAAAACAGTTGTTTTGTAACGAAACAGGAAGGCTGGCCGCCTTCATTTATCACTAAAATACCAAGATCAATTGTCATGCGGAATTTGGTCATCCAGAGTAACGCAAAATGATCGAACAGCATAGGCAAAGAGGATATATGGCTAAAAAAGTTGAGCGAAAAAGCATTGAAAAGAAAATAGCCAGAAAACCATTATCCAAAACAGATGCGATGCACCAGGAACCTGCCGTAAAAAAACAGGGGATTAAACGCGCATCCAAATTGGCGGCGGGGAAAAAAGCCGAAACCAAACCCATCTCGCTTAAAGAACAACTTGCGCAGCGCGAATACGAACTTGCGATCATTAATTCAGTGCAGGTGGCACTCGCCTCAAAACTGGATATGCAATCCATTTACGAGTTAATTGGGGATAAGATCCGCGACATTTTTGATGCGCAGGTCACCATCATCGTCACGTTTGATCTTGAAAAGGAAATACAGCACTTTAATTATTTTTTCGAAGAGAACGAGCGCATTTATCTTGGCGACCTGCCAATGAGCAAGTTTATGAAGAACCTGGGGAACACAAAAAAAACTCTTGTTTTAAATAAAAATATTGCCGACAAAATGCAGGAACTTGGCGCAACATTGGTACGCGGTGCTGTGATTCCCAAGTCGGCATTGTTTGTGCCGCTTATGATGGAGAATGTTCTGAGGGGCATGATCTCCCTGCAAAACAACAACCATGAGAATGCCTTCACAGAATCAGATGCGCGCTTATTGGAGACCATCTCAAACAGCATGAGTTTGACTCTTGAAAATGCGCGCCTGCTGGATGAAATGCAGCGCCTCTTCAAAGATGAACAAGCTCGCGTGAGCGAGCTTGCCATCATCAACAGCATACAGGAGGGGTTGGTCTCCAACCTTGACCTGCAAGCAGTGATCAAACTGGTGGGCAGCAAGATCCTCGAAACATTCAAGGCAAATACCGCCTATGTCGCAATATACAGTGAGGAAGAGATGTTGATCCGCTTCCCATATTATATTGAGAATGGGTTTGAACACACAAACGAGATCGACAAATTTGGCAAGGGGTTGACCTCCCATATCATCCGCACCCGCCAACCGCTGCTGCTCAACACCATGCAGGAACAGGAGCAACTTGGAACACTTACAGTGGCGCTTCCGGGTGAATCAAAAGAACTCAACGAATCATATCTCGGTGTGCCGCTTATCAGCGGAGAAAAAGTAATGGGCGTGGTCAGCGCGCAGAGTTATCAAAAGAATGCCTACAATGAAGGCGACCTGCGTCTGCTGACCACACTTGCAAACTCTGTGAGCGTGGCGCTTGAAAACGCCAGACTGTTCGACGAAACCCAGCGTTTGCTCAAAGCCGAACAGCAGCGCGCCATCGAACTTGCCGCAATTAACACGATCCAGGAGAAGCTGGCGTCGAAGATCGAATTCAATGAGATGGTCAATCTGGTGGGAGATAAGATTGGCGAGATATTCCATACCCAGGAATTAAGCATCCGCTTGATCGACCACAAGACTCGCACAGTGCATTTTCCCTACATGATAGATCAAGGCATTCGTTTGCATGTGGACCCCATACCGCTTGGCGTTGGTTTTACCGGCGCAATCGTACGCACGCACCAGCCGCTTGTGATTAACAAAGATATGGAAAGACACCGTGTCACATTTGGCAGTTTCACCATCGGTGAAGAACCCATTCCCAGCCGCGCATTTCTCGGCGTCCCGATCATCACTGGGGATGAAGTAACGGGCGTTATCGCCATCGAAAGCAAACATGAAAATTCTTTCACGTCCGCTGATGTAAGTTTATTGACCACGCTCGCAAACAGCATGGGAGTTGCCCTCGAAAGCGCGCATCTCTTCGATGAAACCCAGCGCTTGCTAAAAGAGACCGAGCAGCGCGCCGCAGAATTGGCAATGATCAACAGCGTGTTGACTGGGCTGGACGCCAAACAGGATATCCAATCCATGTATGATATGGTGGGAAATAAGGTTCAGGAAATTTTCGATGCGCAGACCGTTGTGCTGGTCATTTACGATAAAAAGACAAAATTAACGCACTACCCCTACATTATCGAAAATGGCGAAAGGCTGCATCAGGATCCGCTGCCTTTACCAGCGGATGGAAGTGGCGGCGGTTTCAGTGGTCACGTGCTGATGACGCGCGAGCCGTTGGTGGTAAACACCAACTTCATGGAAGAATCCAGAAAATTTGCTTCCAAAACACTTGGGGTGGATTCAGATGAAGATGAAGTAATCGTTATGGCCGGCGTATGGATTCCTTTAATGGTGGGCGAAGAAGTAACCGGCGTGATCTCGCTGCAAAACCTGGAACATGAAAATGCATTTTCAGAATCAGATGTGCGCCTGCTGCAAACACTCGCCAACTCAATGGCAATCACACTCGAAAACACGCGCCTAATCGATGAAACCCAGCGCCTCTTCGAAGCCGAAAGATTTGCGCATGAACAAGCCGAGACCTTGCGTTCGATCTCCCACGCACTTAGCGCGTCCTTAAGTCTATCGGAGGTTTTTGACCTTGTATTGACCGAGATCGAAAAAATTGTACGCTACGACAACGCAGCCATCTTTCAGGTGCAAAACAACCGTCGCGAATTTGTAGCGGGGCGCGGCTTTAAAAACCTGGAAGATTTAATAGGCCTAAGTTTTGATCTCAACCCGCAGGATGATGAGATCGGCTACACTATTTCGCGTTCCTTAAAGCCGTTCATTGTGGATAACGCGCAAGAACGTTACCCACAATACTTTAATGCGAAACCGCACACACAAGTGGAAACACGCGGTTATATGGCAGTGCCATTCCTCTTCAACAATGAACTTATCGGCATCATCACATTGGGCGCAAAAGAATCGAACTACTACACCGAAACACACGCAAACCTTTCGCTGGCTTTTGCCGCGCAAGCCGCCACCGCACTCAATAACGCGCGCCTCTTTGACGAGACCAACCGCCGCGCGCGCGAAAGCCTTGTACTGAATGAAGTCGGACGCGATATTTCCTCAACCCTCGAACTTTCTACCGTGATGGATAAAATCGCAACGCACGCCCGCGATTTGTTATCCGCTTCTGCGAGCGCAATCTACCTCCCCCAAGCGGACGGAAAATATTTCCGCGCGATCGTGGTCAAAGGGCGCGACGCGGAAGAGATCATGAAATTTCAGGTTAAATCCGGAGTTGGCATCATCGGCTCGCTTGCGCAACTGGGCAAATCCGAATTTATCAACGACACAAGCAACGACTCGCGCGCCTTGCAGATTCCGGGTACAGCGCAGGAAGAAAAAGAACGGATCATGGTCGCGCCCTTGATCACGGAAGACAAGGTCAGCGGCATCATGACAATCTGGCGCGAAGGCGGCAAGCCTTTTGAAGAAGCCGACCTAGAATTTCTGGAAGAGCTCTCGCTGCAAGCCTCACTTGCCATCAAGAACGCCAACTTCTTTGACAAGCTTGAACAACGCGCGGCTGAACTTGCCATTCTTAACGGCGTCAGTGAAGCGATGACAAAGGCGCTGGATGTAAAAAGCCTGACGCGCAACGTGGGTGATAAAGTGCGCGAGATCTTCAACACAGAGATCGTGAATATTCTCGTGTTCGACTCAAAAACGAACATGGTACATTTAATGTATAGCTATTACAAAACATATTTTGAGGATGAACCGCCATGGGATCTAAGCGAGGGCGGTTTAACCACACAGATCATCCGCACGGGTTTGCCGCTGCTATTGAACAACCCGCAAAGCATGCTGGATAATAACGCAGGCGCGTACATCACTGCCGTCGTAAATGAAGATGACCCGCAGTCTTATTTGGGCGTCCCTATTATGGCCGGCGATAACATACTGGGTGTATTGGATGTGCAAAGCTTGAAACCAAACGCATTTGCTGAAAGCAACCTGCACCTGCTGCAAACCATTGCATCCAACCTCGGTGTTGCCATTGAAAACGCGCGGCTCTTTGACAAAACCCAACAGCACGCCGCTGAACTATCCATCATTAACACGGTCAGCGCGGCATTGGCAGGCGAATTAGATCTGGGCGCGCTGATTAACCTGGTGGGCGAACAGATCCGCGTCGCGTTTAATGCAGAACTTGCGTATGTGGCGCTTCTTGATGAAGAGTCTAATATCATTTCCTTCCCTTATTGCTACGGCGAAATTTTAGCGCCGCGACCGTACGGCCACGGGTTGACCAGCAAGATCATGGAAGTGGGCAAGCCCATGCTGATCAATCAGGACCTTGCCAAACGCCGCGCAGAGATGGGCGTTTCCAACGCATCCATGCAAGCGCGTTCGTATCTTGGTGTGCCGATCTTCATCGGTAATAAATCCCTTGGCGTGGTGTGCGTGCAAAGCACATCGAGGGAAGGCGCGTTCAAAGAAGATGACCAGCACCTGCTCAGCACCATCGCCGCCAACGTGAGCGTGGCATTGAGGAACGCGCAAATCTTCCGCGAAATGCAGGAAGCCCGCGCCGCCGCTGAAGCCGCAAATGAAGCCAAGAGCGCATTTCTGGCAACGATGAGTCACGAGATCCGCACGCCGATGAATGCAGTGATCGGCATGAGCGGGCTGTTATTGGATACGCAATTAAATGACGACCAAAAAGATTACGCCGAGACCATTCGCAGTTCGGGTGATTCGCTGCTGACCATCATCAACGATATTTTGGATTTCTCCAAGATCGAAGCCGGGCGGCTGGATATCGAAGCGCGTCCGTTTGATCTGCGCGACTGTGTTGAATCCGCGCTTGATCTTGTCGCTGCGCGCGCGCACGAAAAACGCCTTGAGATCGCATACATTTTCGATGAAAGCGTCCCGCATTTGGTGAAGGGCGATACCACCCGCCTGCGCCAGATATTGATTAACTTATTAAGCAACTCGATCAAGTTTACCGAACAGGGTGAAGTTATACTAAAAGTTTCCGCCAAGCCCGGTGTGAAAAAGAATAAAGTGGAGATCACTTTCTCGATTCACGATACGGGTATTGGGCTTTCCCCGGAAGGCATGAGTAGACTGTTCCAATCGTTCACGCAAGCAGACTCATCCACCACGCGGAAATATGGCGGCACGGGGCTGGGGCTTGCCATCAGCAAACGCTTGAGCGAATTGATGGGCGGAACCATGTGGGCGGAAAGCGAGGGATTCGGCAAAGGCTCTACATTCACGTTCAGCATCAATGTCCCAATAGCGGGGACATCCACCGCGCCGCTCCGCGAATACAACATCAGATTGCAGCCCGAACTGAGCGGCAAGCGCGTTCTCATTGTGGATGATAATGCCACGAACCGGCATATCCTTAATTTACAAACCGCCAAATGGGGTATGACTTCGCGGGATACGCAATCACCACAAGAGGCCTTGCAATGGCTCGAAAGCGGCGAGCAGTTTGATCTTGCCATTCTTGATATGCACATGCCCGAAATGGACGGGCTTGAACTGGCGAAGCGCATCCATCAGAGCGCGGAAAAAATTCCGCTGGTGTTGTTCAGTTCCCTCGGTCAGCGTGAAGCGGGCGACACAGAAAATTTATTTGCGGCGTATCTCAACAAGCCGCTTAAACAATCCCAATTGTTCGATATGCTCGCGGGACTCTTTGTGGAAGCAAAAACCGAGAAGCCGCCATCGCCTGACCGACTCAAACTTGACCCTGAGCTGGCTGCGCGGCATCCGCTTAAAATTTTGCTGGCTGAAGATAACGTAATCAATCAAAAACTTGTTCTAAGATTATTAGCGCAAATGGGATACAGCGCAGATGTGGCATTAAATGGCGTGGAAGCAGTCGATTCTATAGCGCATCAAATGTACGATGTGGTCTTGATGGATGTGCAAATGCCTGAAATGGACGGGCTGGAAGCCACGCGCCAGATCATTGCCAAATGGAATGAGAACCGCCCGCGCATTATTGGACTGACGGCAAACGCCATGCAGGGCGACCGCGAGATGTGCATTTCCGCAGGCATGGATGATTACATTGCAAAACCCATCCGCGTGAATGAACTGGTGGATGCGCTATTAAAAGCAAAGAAGTTGAATTAGAATTCTCCAGCATGCTTATCCTTCGTAAGAAACCCTAAAGGTCTTTTTGCTAATCGGTTTTGTGCGAATGCCAGATAGACCTTTAGAGGCGGTTTAATAACTTAATTGCGACATCCCTTTAGCATGATTCCCTGAGCGGAGCGAAGGGTCTCTGAGATAATCGTAAAGATGCTCACCTGCACTGCATCCGCAGCGCGGTGCAAGTGTCGCTGTCGCTCAGCATGACATCGTGACTTATTAAACAGTCTCTTAGGGTTTGCGCTACAGTAAAGAGATTAGAATAAAATTCAGGAGCAGACTCAAATGTCAAAGATAGATTTAAACACCTTCAACAGCCTTAAAGAATCCACAGGCGCAGACTTTATCAGCGAACTGGTGGATGCGTTCCTCGACGACGCCCCAACGCTTATTGCGCAGATGCGCTCCGCATTGGCAAGCCAAAACGCGGAAGTATTCCGCCGCGCCGCGCATTCGATGAAATCCAATGCGGCCACCTTTGGCGCAATGGACCTCTCCGCGCTTGCCAGGGAATTGGAATCACTTGCGCGTGATAACAATCTCGAAATCGGCAATCGACTTGACGCCATCGAATCAGAATTTCAACAGGTAAAAGGCGAATTAGAAACGTTGAAGATATAAATAGTTAAAGAAGGAAAGATACACAGGTCTACCTGTCTACTTTTTTACTTGTATACTTATCCACCAAAGGAATCGCACATGGTCTCAACATCCCCTGAACGCGCACGTTTGCTCGTCATTGACGATAATAAAGTCAACCGCATGGTACTTTCACGCAGCTTGGAACAACAGGGGCATCTTGTAGACACTGCCGATGATGGCGAAGAGGGTCTGGAAAAAATCCGCACGCAATCCTTCGACCTTGTCCTATTGGATATTGAAATGCCGAAGATGGACGGCTTTCAAGTATTGGAAGCCTGTCTGAACGATGTAAACCTGCGGCAGATCCCCATCATCATGACCTCGGCCATGGAAGAAGTGGACGCGGTTGTAAAATGCGTGGAACTCGGCGCGGAAGATTACCTGACCAAACCCGTCAACCCGATCATGCTGCGCGCGCGTGTCAATGCCAGCCTTGAAAAAAAACGCCTGCGCGACGAACAGCGCAAGCTATTCAGAACCTTCGCCACGAAAGAAGTCGCGGAGGAATTACTGCGCACCGGATTCTCGCTCGGCGGGAAGCACGTCACCGCGTCGGTCATGTTCGCGGATATCCGCTCCTTCACAAGCATCGCAGAAAGCCAGGATCCATCCGATACCATTGACCTGCTCAACGATTATTTCGGCATGATGTTCGACTGCATCAATGAAAACAAAGGTTCGATCAACCAGATGATCGGGGATGGAGTCATGGCACTCTTTGGCGCGCCGATGTACTTTGAAGAGCACCGCGAATATGCTGTGCGCGCCGGCTTGCAAATGCTCGAACAGCTCAAAGTCTTCAACGCGCAGCAAGCCGCGCAAAATAAAACACAGATCCACATCGGCATCGGTATCGCATCCGGCCAAATGATCGCAGGCTACACCGGCACGCAAACCCGCGCCATTTACACCTGCATCGGTGATACGGTCAACCTCGCTTCGCGCATCGAAAGCCATACCAAGGTTGTGCTGCGCCCGCTGCTGATCGACAACTACACCCGCCTCGGGTTGACCAGCGACTACAACCTCGAAGATTTCGGTCCCGCCATGTTCAAAGGCAAACAGCAGGCCATCAACATCTTTGCGGTCAACAGGTAATAAAAACATTGGCTCTTAACAAAATCAAAATACCCAAAGAGCAGATAAAAAAATCTCCCACCACGGAGAGCACAGAGCCCACTGAGCAAAAAAGAAAAACTCTGCGCTCTCCGCGGGCTGCGTGGTTAAATCTTTTGGCAAATCCGCAAAAACCCATCATCATCGCGCTGATCACTGTTTGCGCTTACGGGTTATTACTGCCCTTCACCGGCTTCTATTGGGACGACCTGCCTTTCACCTGGATCGCGCAATTCCTCGGACCCCGCGAATTCATTCCCGCCTTCGCGCCCTATCGCCCCTTCCTAGCCCCCATTTTTTATCTCACAACCCGTCTCATTCCGCCTGTCCCAATTTACTGGCAAACTTTCGCGCTCGTCATCCGCTTCATCATCGGCATCACTGCATGGTGGAGTTTCAAACAGATCTGGCGTGAACGCCCGCAGCTCGCATGGATCGCTGCGCTGCTTGTGCTAATCTTCCCCGGTTACAGCCAGCACTGGGTTGCCTATACGCACATCAACCAGGAACTTATCCCCTTCATCTTTTATATCCTCTCGTTTGGATTCACATTCAAAGCATTACAAACCCCATCCCGACAACCGGCACTTGTATACATCATCATTGCGCTGCTGCTGCAAATCTGCGGCATCTTCCCCACCGAATATTTCTTTGGCATGGAAGGCTTACGCTTTCTCTTTCTCTTTTTATTTTTTCATTTTGAGGGCAATCTGATTGAACGCTTTACTAAAACCATCAAGACCTGGATTCCATACCTGCTCGTTTGGATTCTCAACGCCGCGTGGCTGGTCTACTATTACAAATTCGGTCCGTACAATTCCTACGAAGTCACCGCAACGCAATCATTTAACGTTTTAACCCTTTTATGGGAAATGCTGGATACGCTGCTCAAAGTGGGATTCTACATCTGGATTCAAATCCTCCCGCTGATATTCACCTCCCTGCGCACGCCCGCGTCACTGCTCTCCCTCGGTTTGATCCTTGTTACGCTGATATTCATCGCGCCCCAAATAAAGCAACCGGCGCATGAACATTCGAAAAGTTTTGCGCGCTCACTCATCGCCATTGGAATCATCGGCATCCTGCTGGGACGTTTACCTTCACTTGCGGCAGGATTGCCGCTAACCCTGCAATCCTCATACGATAGATTCATGGTCTCGATGATGATCGGCGGAACGGTTTTTATCATCGGCGTCATTGAATTTTTATTCAAAAGCCAGAACATCAAAACGTATATCTTTACGGTTTTGATCGCGCTTGGAATCGGACAGCAATTCTTCAACGCCAATATCTTCCGGCGCGATTGGGAAAAGCAGCGGGACATCTACTGGCAAATGGCGTGGCGCATCCCGGCGCTTAAACCAAACACGGTGATCCTCACCCACCAAATGCCGATCGACTACGAGACGGATATCTCCTTCACTGCGCCGATCAACTGGATATACGCGCCCAACTTCACACGCGGAAATTTGCCATACTTAATGCTTTACACCGAGAAGCGCATCGGCGGTCCCACCCTGCCTTCGTTCGCGCCAAAGACGGGGATCAAATTTCCATATCGCACCATCACCTTTTACGGAAACACCTCACAGGCGATTGTGATTTACATGCCGAAGAATGGCTGCCTGCGCGTACTCGACCCAAAGCACGGCGACATGGAAATCTACGCCAAACTCCCCAAAGTGTTAACCGATGCCATCCCGCTTTCAGACACATCCAATATCATCGCAGAGCCAAACACGCCCGCAACTGCGGCCATGTTTTTTTCAGAACCAAAACATGAATGGTGTTATTACTTCGCAAAAGCGGAACTCGCGCAGCAGCTGGGTGATTATCAAAAAGTTGCCGCAATTGGGGATGAAGCCGTTTCGCTTGGATACAAACCCGAAGATCAAAACGAATGGCTGGTCTTCATCGAAGCCTACGCGTTGACCGGCGACCTGCAAACCGCGGAAAAATTATCCACTGGCGCGCTCAAGGAAGACCCGCGTATTAAACGGGGGATGTGCACTATTTGGGGGCAGATCCAAACCGGCAGCGAATCCGCATCCATCAAAATGATTGAAAAAATAGGGTGCGGAAATTGAACATCAATGCTTCCATGTGCTCCTCTCAGTATTTGTGTAAAACAACTTCCCTATTTTGAATCTCGGGCTATCCTTGTGCCGGCGTGATAAATCCCTGCCTCAGTTCGTAAAAGTCGGCTAAAGCCGACTTAGCCCTGGCAGGATCCGCTGAGAAAACCTCTTGAAAACTCTGCGAACTCCGCAACTCTGCGGTGAAAATTCTTTATCCATTATGGATGTTACTTTAGATCTCTTGCAAAAGTCCTTTTGCTACAAATGAGTCCGCTGCAAAAACCGATTAAACACAAAGGCACAAAGGGATACAAAGGAAAAGCCTTTTCATTAGACGTTATCGGAAATTAGCCAGCAAAGATTAACTCTTCTACTTCAAGCCGTTTTCAATCCCGAAGGGATGGCAAGATTATAGAAAACGGCGCAAATTCGCATCA
>VFKN01000179.1 GCA_009885525.1 Anaerolineaceae bacterium
AGCACAAACATGTCACAAGCCATGTCATCCCTTCGGGATTTGATGCGAATTTGTACCGTTTTCTATAATCTTGCCATCCCTTCGGGATTGAAAACGGCTTGAAGTAGAAGATCTAATCTTTGCTGGCTAATTTCCAATAACGTCTATTGACTACAAAACAGATTCCATGCGAATTTCTTTCAATATCTCGGAAACTTCTTTTTGCGACTTGATGTGTTTCGTCAACACCTGCGCGGTTTTTTCCAACATACGGTCGGCGGATAACTTCGCCAAGTCCTGCCGCATACTTTGTCCGATGTAAATTTTGAGCAGAGCTTCCACAGACATATCACGTCCTGCGGCAATTTTTTCCAACGAAGCCAACGTATCCGCAGGAATTTGAATGGTCACAGGCTTGCTGTTGCGCGGGCGGACTTTCAATTCAAAACCTTCTTCAGCCTTCAAGGGTTGGTCAGTTTGCTTCTTCATATACTTTCCTTTCGGCGCGAGTCGCAGCACGCGCGGAGATTATTCTGGTTTTGTCCTTGCGTTCCGTATATACAGCCAGCAAAAGACGCTGCGAAAAATTATAACCAATGATAAAGTTCCTTTCTTCCTTGTCATCTATAGATGCATCGCCTGTCTGATAGAAAGGGTCAAAAAAGACTTCGGCGGCTTCTTCAAATGTAACGCCATGTTTTTGAATGTTGCTTTCCGCTTTGTCTTCATCCCATTCAAACTGAACGCCTTGTAATTTGTAGTTCACATCCATGCGGATTTTTCCTTTTTTGAATTATACCTGCAAGTCGAGCGTCGCTTTTCTTCTTGCTTATGAATTGTTGCTGTATAATCTGGACATCTAAAGGAGCATCCATGACGTTTTCCCCTATCTTATTAGACCAACCACAAAAGCACTTAATATCTTTGTCCATTTTAACCTGACAGATTCTCTGTCAGGTTTTTTTTATGTGATTCGACGGGACTCTGCTCCCGACTATCAAACTAATCAACTAGGAGACTAACATATGCCCACTCAATCCTCATCCCCACACTTACCTTTTGGCGAAAACAAAAATGCCGACTGGTACGGCAAGGATATTCTTTCAGTCAAGCAATTCAGCCGCGACGATTTGGAATATGTATTCGGCGTGGCGCACGAGATGCGCGGCATGGTCGAGCGCGTCGGGACGTTTGACTTGCTCAAAGGGAAAATTCTCGCAAATCTTTTTTATGAACCATCCACACGTACATCGTCATCTTTCACAGCGGCGATGGAAAGACTCGGCGGGTCGGTCATTCCGATCAGCGAGGTGAAATATTCGTCGGTGTCGAAAGGCGAGTCGCTGCCCGATACGATCCGCACGCTGGAATGTTACGCGGATGTGATCGTGCTGCGCCACCCGGAAACCGGCTCGGCGGCAATCGCGGCGAAAGTGGCGCGTAAACCGATCATTAACGCGGGTGACGGCGCGGGCGAACATCCCACGCAGGCGCTGCTGGATGCCTTCACGATCATGGAAGAAATCGGACGGCTGGATAACATCACCGTGACCATGCTTGGCGATCTGCGCTACGGACGCACCGTTCACTCGTTGTCGCGTTTGCTTTCGCAGTTCAGCAACGTCAAGTTGAATTATGTCTCGCCCGATATTTTGAAGATGCCCAAAGAAGTAATGGATGAAGTCGCGGCGAAAGGCGTTCCGCAGACCGAATATTCATCGCTTGAAAAAGTGTTGCCCGAAACCGATATTTTATATGTCACGCGTGTGCAAAAAGAACGCTTCGAAGACCCCGCTGATTATGAAAAAGTCAAAGGCGCGTATGTAATCGACCCCGAAATTATGAAAGCCGCGAAAAAGGATATGGCGGTCATGCATCCGCTGCCGCGCGTGGGCGAGATTTCACCTGAGTTTGATGACGATCCGCGCGCCGCGTATTTCCGCCAGATGGAATATGGTCTGTATGTGAGAATGGCGCTGTTGGCGATGGTGTTGGGGAAGGCGTAGGTAAGTAGACAGGTAGATAGGTAAACAAGTAGACAAGAAAAAACACGTACACAAGTTCAACGACCTGTGTATGTGTCTACATGTTTACCTGTTTATGTATTTACCTTTTTACTTTCCCTAATCCTCCGCCGCTCTTGCCATTTCGTCTGCATCAAAGAGAACTTCTTCTTTGCCGGAGAGTTTATTTTCCACTTTGGAGACGATGAGGCGCAGATGACCGGGATGCGCAACGTAATCAAGATCATCGGCGGGGATGGCGAGCACGGGGCAGAGCGTGAAGTTTTCGATCCACGATTCGTACAGATCATTTAAGTTTTGCAAATATTCGGGCGTGATCGTGCGCTCATAGTCACGTCCGCGCGAGGTGATGCGATTCATCAACGTGGGAACGGATGCGCGCAGATAGATGACCAGATCGGGGGGCGGGAGAAATTGCGCGGTGGTCTCGTATAGCTCGCGGTAGGTTTTGTAGTCGCGCTCGATCATATTCCCCTGACGATAAAGATTCTCCGCGAATATTTCCGCATCCTCGTAAACGCTGCGATCCTGCACCACAGATGTGGCGTGCTGCATCAACTTGAAGTGCGCGCGCAAACGATGCGTGAGAAAGAAGACCTGCGAATGAAACGCCCACGCGGACATGTTTTGATAAAAATCCGCGAGATAGGGATTCTCCGTTACGGGTTCGTAGAACGGCTCCCAGCTCATTTCGGTGCTCAGCATTTTTACAAGCGTGGATTTTCCCACGCCGATGTTTCCAGCAATGGCGATAAATTTATTCATGGGTTTTCTCTCATGGGTGATTTTTACAAGCCGCCCTATATTACCACCGAGTTAAAAAAGGTGACAGTCACTTCTAAAGTGACTGTCACCTTTGATGTTCTTGAGGAAATTTTAATTCTTTGCCAGTTCTGCGTCGATGATCTGCTTGAAATATTCAATCGGATATGCGCCGCCGAGGCGATGCCCGTTGATGAAGAAGGTCGGCGTGCCGCCCACGGCCGCTTCTGCCTGACCGTTGGCGTAATCCGGCGGGAGGCTGGCGGCGTAGGCCATGTCATCATCAATGAATTTCTTATACTTGTGGCTGGTCATGCACGTTTCAAAAGCAGTGACATCCAAACTTTGACCGGCTGCAAGTTCGTTGTAATCAGCCTGCGCGAGAACTGTGCCGGCCTGATTGTTCAACAGATCCTGGCTGTCAAACAGGACTTTATGAAATTTCCAATAAGCGTTCTGATCACCGGCGCACAAGGCGGCTTCTGCTGAGCCAAATGCGTTTTGATGAAATGCGAGCGGGAAGTTGCGATACACAAAGCGGATCTTGCCGGGATATGATGCAAGCAATTGATCATACACTTCCGCGTGCCAGCGATAGCAGTAGGGACATTGATAATCGCTAAACTCGACAACTGTGATCGGCGCGTCTGTAGGACCCAAACTCGGATAGCCCTTCGTCTCGATGTTGTAGATCACCGGCTGGGGAGTCGGCTGCGCCGCGCCCGCGGCAGGAGCGGCTGCCACAGGTTGCTGCACGACAGCGATTTGGGTGTTGCGTCCCCAAGCGAAGTAGCCAACCAGCAGACCCACTGCGAAAGCCAATACAACCAGCACTGCATAGAAGTGGCTGATTTTGAATCTTACATATTCATCGGAAGATTGGGTTTCCTCGACTTCTTCAGTCTCGTCAACTTCCTCTTCCTCTTCAAGTTCAATAACAGGGGGGGATTTTTTAGTAGCCATGTGTGAGATTATACCTTTCTGTGAAAAAAAATTCAGGATGAAAAATTTGCATCCTGCGGTGAAACTTTGCGTATATAAACGTGGAGGTACGAATGACAACTCAAACTAAACATCATATTCCGTGGTACTTGTGGCCCTTTGCAGCGTTGTGGAAGTTGCTGGCCGTGATTGTGGAACTAACCGGACGTTTCGTGGCGATGGTGCTCGGCATTGTCTTTATCATCGTCGGCGTGATCGTCAGTCTGACGATCATCGGTGCGATTGTGGGCATCCCATTGGCGGTCATCGGCTTGCTGCTTTTGCTGCGCGGGATGTTCTAACACGGACTCCAACGTCTCCTGACGTTGGAGTTTTTTTATTGGGGCTGCTGACTCTTCTTGAAAAACAGAATCAAATTGGTGGGCGAGAAGGACGCGAACGCTCGGCGCACGACGGGAATCCGAAGGATGAAAAATATCAGGACGATGAGTCCATATACGAGCGGGCGAATCACATCGCCTTGCAGTGAAAAGATATCGCCTTTTTTGCTCCATGCATAATGCAGGACGACAAGCGGCGCGATGAGGTAGATCAACTGGTGCAGTCGCTTCCAATTTTTGCCGAGACGTTTTTTCCAAATATCAAATGAAGTTAAGCCAAGCGGGATGAGCAAAAGAAAACTAATGGTGCCAACGATGATATATGGTTTTTGAAAAACAGTTTGAACGATAAGACTCAACGCGAAACCGTAATCGAGGTCGGCGAAGATGATGACGTGGATGGTCGCGTACATCAGCGCATAGAGACCCAGCGCACGGCGGCGCTTGATCGGCTCGCTCCATTTGAAGACGGTGTTGATCGGTGTGCAAGCCAGCGATAAAACCAGCAGCGTGATGGCGTGACGCCCCGTGCGCTGTTCGAGGTCTTGAATAATATTGGGCGAGAGGTTGTGCATGAAGAAATCGAAGACCAGGCGCGCGAGACCTGACCATGCATAAAGATGGACGGCGATCTGTAAGGGTGTGTAGCGAAATTTTTTCATTTAGTGAGTGAGGCTTCCCTCATCCCCAACCCTTCCCCCGATGGGGAAGGGAGTCAGATTCCCCTCTCCCTTTGGGAGAAGGGTTAGGGATGAGGGCGCGTAACGCTGCTTAATAATTTTTACTCAAATTCATACCTTTGTAAAGATGCGCGACCTGTTCGCCGTAACCGTTAAAGGGAAGTGTGCTGCGGCGGCTGAATTCGCCGATGCGGCGCTCGGTGGATTGCGACCAGCGCGGATGATCCACAGCGGGGTTCACGTTTGCGTAAAATCCGTATTCATTTGCTGCGATGCTTTTCCACATGGTGGCGGGTTCTTTGGCGACGAGTTCAATTTTCACAATCGATTTGATGGATTTGAATCCGTATTTCCACGGCACGACCAGGCGGATCGGCGCGCCGTTTTGCGCGACATTGGGTTCGCCGTATAAACCGGTGGCGAGAAATGTCAGATCGTTCATCGCTTCATCGAGGCGCAAACCTTCCTGATAGGGCCACGGATAAAAGGGGCTTTTCTGTCCGGGCATTTCTTCGGGACGATAGACGGTTTCAAAGCGGACATATTTCGCGGCGGATGTCGGCTCCACCATTTTGAGCAAACTCGCCAATGTGAATCCACTCCACGGGATGACCATGCTCCACGCTTCAACGCAGCGCAGGCGATAGATGCGTTCTTCCTGCGTGAATTTTTTCGTCAGGTCTTCAATGCCGAATGTTTTCGGCTTTTTAACCAGGCCGCCGACTTCAACTGTCCACGGGCTGAGTTTGAAATCTTTTGCAAGACCGGCCACACCTTGTTTGTCTGTGGTGAATTCGTAATAGTTATTGTAATTGGTGATGTCTTCAAACGTGTTGACCGTGTCGCCCTTATCATCTTTTGCGTCGGATGTCGGAAGCGGTTTTGCGGCGGCTGCCGGCATGGCTGGCGCACAAGCTGCAAGCGCCATGCTCCCCGCGATTAACCCTGTGGCCTTGATGAAATCGCGGCGCGAAAAGTACTCGTGCTTGGGTGTGATCTCGGAAGAACGAACGGGAATGGATTTATATAAATGCGTCATATCTTTTCTCCTCAATAAAAACAGATTTGCTTATCGAATCAGACACCCTCAGTTTAATAAAGCTTCCTTATTGCAATATGATAGATTGCTTAAGAATTTGGGCAGCGGTTAATTATCTGTGTAATCAACAAAATCTGTGGATGAATAAAAGCCATACTGGAAATTGACCCGCCTTTTTAATAGGACAATCAAAGGTAAAATAAAGCCTTGAAAGCACACTTTACAAGGTATCTATAAATGGAAATCTCCGACTTAGTTGCTTACGCCTACGAGCAGGGACAACATGTTCTTAAGAAACGGGGAATGGATATTCTCAAAGAACACGGGCAATTTCTCACGCCTCCATCTGTCGCTCGGTATATGGCAAAACAATTAGGTCAAATTCAAAATGGCGCATCCTTGCTTGAACCTTCTATTGGTTCTGGAGTACTGGCTTGCGCAGTGATTGAACGGCTCGTAGCAGAAAAAAATCCACTCGAAATTTCAATCACTGCTTATGAAACAGATATGGAATTATGCAGTATTAGCCGTACTGTACTGGAAGTTGCAAGCAAGCAGGCTGCAAAGAGTGATATAAAAATTACCTGGCAGGTATTTCAGGAGGATTTTATACTCGCCTGTCTGCCAGATGATCAACTTTCCTTGTTTGATTCGAGTAAAAAACGCCACAAGATATTTAATTACATTATCAGCAATCCACCCTATTTCAAACTCAACGCAGAGGATAAGCGCGTAAAAGCCGTCTATGGCAAACTAAATGGACATACAAACATTTATACGTTATTCATAGCGCTTTCTGCAAAATTGCTTTTGCCGCAAGGGACAGCCTGTTTTATTGTCCCTCGCAGTTTTTGTTCCGGTATCTATTTCTCTGAATTTCGCCGTGACTTGCTTAAAGATGTTACGCCATTATCTGTTCATGTCTTCCAATCCCGCAACGACGTCTTCAAGGATGATGAGGTTTTGCAGGAGAATGTGATTTTCTCTTTTGAAAAATTACCCCAGTCACAGGAATATCGTTATTGGGCAGGGCACATCAATATTTCCTCATCCAAAGATGATAAAAGTTTGCAAAATGGAATCATTTCGCGCCAGGTTCCATTTCAACAATTTATTCACGATCGCCAAGGATTACTTCTGTTTCGATTGCCAACAGGCCTTCTTGACGAGCAAATACTAGATGCGGTTGATAAGTGGGAGGGCTCGCTTGAAAGTTATGGCTTTCAAGTTTCAACAGGTCGTGTTGTCCCTTTTCGAGCAAAAGAACTGCTGAAAGAAAAAATCAAAATTGAAAATGGCTCTGCGCCCTTGCTTTGGATGCAAAATATCAAACCATATCTGGTTGAGTACCCATTAGAAGGGTTTAGTAAGCCACAAGCAATCTTAACAAGCGACCCTTCCTTGCTCATGCCTAAATCAAATTATGTTTTGTTGCGTCGTTTCAGCGCAAAGGAAGATAAGCGCCGTCTTGTTTCTGCGCCGTTTATAGGCGAACAATTTAATTTTGAACAGATCGGATTCGAGAATCACTTGAACGTTATTTTCAAGAAAAAGGGCATGTTATTGACCTCTGAAACAATTGGGCTTGCTGCTATTCTCAACAGTGCAATTGTTGATCGCTATTTTCGGATTGTCAATGGAAATACGCAGGTTAATGCAACTGAATTGCGAGGCTTACCCTTGCCGCCAATAGAGGCACTCCGGGCTATCGGGGAAAAGGTTCAACAACTTAGTGATTTAACTTCAGAACAAGTGGATACTATTATCTTTTCCACGCTTTGGCAGACGAATTTACTTACCGAAGAATTTCCAATGATAAAGGAGACCAGAATCACAATGGGAAAAATAGAACAGGCACAGGAAATTTTGGAAGCACTTGGCTTACCCCCCGCTCAACAAAATGAGATTTCGGCTCTGACGTTGCTTGCCCTTGCTCAGATATCAGAAGATACCAATTGGAAAAATGCTGCGAATAAAAGTTTGCGTGTGCATGACATGTTGATTGAAATTAAGCAAAAATACGGGCGTGAATACGCAGAGAATAGTCGGGAAACCATTCGTAGAAAGGTTCTCCATCAATTTGAACAGGCAGGGATTGCCATTCGAAATTCAGATGACCCTGAACGTCCCACCAATAGCGGTTTGACTAATTATATGTTGTCTGAATTGGTCTTGGGTGCAATTCGTTCTTATGGCACGTCAAAATGGAAGTCAAAATGCAAAAGTTTTGTTGATCAACATGGCAAATTGCTTGAGATATATCAAAACGACAGAGAACAGACGAAAATTCCATTGCAGGTCGCTGATGGGAAAGTCTACAAATTATCACCTGGCAAGCATAATAAACTTGAAGTTGCAATTGCTGAAGAATTTGCTCCGCGTTTTGCCCCTGGCGCCAAACTTGTTTACCTCGGCGATACAGCTGAAAAAACATTGGTTTTTGATACTGCCACGTTCGTCAAACTTGATATCCCCGTTTCTGCACATGGTAAATTCCCTGATGTTATTTTGTATGATTCAAAAAAGAAATGGCTATTTTTGATTGAGGCTGTCACGTCACATGGGCCTGTTTCCCCAAAACGTCAATTTGAACTTGAAAAACTTTTTGAAAAATGCAAAGCTGAAAAAATATATGTAACTGCCTTTTTAGATTTTGCCACATATAAAAAATATTCAACCGACATAGCATGGGAGACTGAGGTCTGGATTGCAGAGACACCTTCGCATATGATTCACTTTAACGGCGATAAGTTTTTGGGCCCAAGGTAAAATAAATCTTCGACGCACACTTTACAAGGTATCTATAAATGGAAATTTCCGAACGACAAATCCGCTGGCGCTCACTCAATGTTCTGACGCCGAAAAAACTCACGCTCGCGCATCACATTCTGGATGAGATTCGCGAGGGCAATGATGTCATGCGCGCTCTGCGTGCGCATCCGCTGGATGATGGCGCGGGCTATTTGACCAAAGCCGCGCTCGTCGCCGCGTATCATGAAATGGTGGATGCGGGCACGATTCAGCCTGACCGCGCTTTGCTTGAAAGCATTCGCATGAAACCGATGCGCACGCTTTCGGGCGTGACCACCGTGACGGTGCTGACCAAGCCGTATCCCTGCCCCGGCAAATGTATTTTTTGTCCCACCGATGTGCGCATGCCCAAGAGTTATCTGCCCGATGAACCCGGCGCGATGCGCGCGCTTGAACATCAATTCGACCCATACGAACAAGTCCATGCACGGATTCGTGCGCTCGAAAATCTCGGTCATCCCACCGATAAGATCGAACTGCTGATTCTCGGCGGCACATGGTCATCTTATCGGCGCGATTATCAGGAATGGTTTATCAAACGCTGCTTCGATGCGATGAATGAAACGGTCATCGGCGAGATGAGAGAGCACAGCGATAAAAAAGAAACTGCAAACGTGGATATTGCGCTCGCGCAGAAAATTAACGAAACCGCGTCGCACCGCAACGTGGGATTGGTGATCGAGACTCGACCCGATGAAATTAATCCCGACGAAATTAAATGGCTGCGGCATCTCGGTGTGACCAAAGTGCAGATGGGCGCGCAAAGTTTTGACGACCATATTTTGGAAATCAACAAACGCGGACATGACGTCGAGTCCACGCGCAAAGCCACTGCCATGTTACGCGCAGCTGGATTTAAGATCGTCTTGCACTGGATGCCGAATCTGCTCGGCGCGACTCCCGAATCTGACCGCGAAGATTTTGCAAAATTCTGGGGCGATTTCTGTCCCGATGAAATCAAGATTTATCCCAATCAATTACTGGCAAACGCCGAGTTGCACCAATACTGGCAGCGCGGAGAATTTCATCCTTACACCACCGAACAACTTGTGGAGTTGATCGTCAACATCAAGCCGACCATTCCGCGCTATTGCCGGGTGAACAGAGTAATTCGGGATATACCGGGCAACAACGTGGTCGAAGGAAATACGCGCACGAGTCTGCGTCAGGATATTCAAGCGGAAATGAAACGGCGCGGCACGCATTGTCAATGCATCCGCTGCCGTGAGGTGAAAGGCAAGACCGTTGACTCTGCTGAAATGCACCTCGACGATCTCACTTATCAAGTCGGCACAGCCGAAGAACATTTTGTCTCGTTCGTCACAGTGGATGACAAACTCGCGGGCTTCGTGCGCTTATCTCTGCCCGCAAAAGATTCCCTGCTGACCGGTATGTCTGACCTCGATACCGCCGCCCTGATCCGCGAAGTGCATGTCTACGGACAATCGCTCGCTGTCGGCGCGGAACAAAGCGGAGCCGCCCAGCATTTGGGACTCGGCACACGTCTGCTCGAAGAAGCGGAAAATATCGCCCGTGCCAATGGATTTAAAAAAATGGCAGTCATCGCTGCCATTGGAACACGTCATTACTATTTAGATCGCGGCTTTGAGCGCGGCGAGTATTATTTGGTTAAGAAGATATAAAAGATTAACCACGAAGGACACGAAGAGCACAAAGGATTTTTTGAAAAGAGTCGTAAACTGGGTAAATCATTTTTTACCCAGTTTTTTCAAACGCGCAATGCGCTCTGGCTCTTCTTCTATTAAAAATGTATCCTTACTTAAAACTTTATGCGTCTTTGCAAAGTATGGATGCGCTTCTTTTTCACGTTTGAGAATAAGCAAACATTCCCCGATTTCCTCAAAGACATAACCATCCGTTTCGCCGTCAGATTCAAGTTCCTCTTTCAACTTGATTTGTTTGGCCAACGCTTCCTCGACGCGATTCAGCGAACGCAAAGTCCGCGCGATGCACCAGGTTGCGACGCGCCTTCGTTCCACGGTTCCGTGTTTGATGCGGAACGCTTCGGCTTTCTTAAACATCTTCAATGCCAGTTTAAGTTCACCGGCGTCGTGGTATCTCCAGCCGATATTGTTGTACAAAGATCCCAGCCAACTGCGCGCACTCTCTTGCATGGAAGATTCTGCCAGTTCAACGGCTTGCAGATTGAGAGTCAGGCTTTCAGCGGATGGCGCAATGACGGCAAGCATGTGAATCGCATCTATGACATAAAAATCCTCGCGGAGTTTTTTTGCCATATTCAGCGCTTCTTCAAACAATGGCGCGGCTTTATCAGGCTGCTTTGACGAATTGAAAACACGT
Source organism: Anaerolineaceae bacterium (assembly GCA_009885525.1). Taxonomy (GTDB): domain Bacteria; phylum Chloroflexota; class Anaerolineae; order Anaerolineales; family Villigracilaceae; genus Villigracilis. The sequence goes on from VFKN01000179.1 coordinate 10,940, forward strand.
CCGCGCTCCAATAGATAGCGGATATTTGCACGCGAAGGAACGTCGCCTAGTTTTTGTTTAACCTGATCCAGTGTCTTATGGGCTTTATTGAATTTTCCTTGTAATCCCTGCGCCCGCGCAATTTGAGTTAATAATTCAAAATGAGCAAGACTGCTTTCAGGTATTTGTTTTAATATCGCTTGAAAATTAGATTCGGTCTGATCGGGGTGTGCGTAATCCCAAAGTGAATCGAAATCAGGGAGGTTCTGCTGCGGCATTTATTTTTTCTCCGTGGAAAGAAAATGGTAAACTCAAGCATCTTATTCATAGATACTTTCTCAATCATAATGTACTACTTGAAATCTGGAGTAAATTGAAAACAAAACACTGGATCGTCTTTATAGCCCTCGGAATCATTTGGAGTTCATCCTTTCTTTGGATCAAAATCGCCATCGCGGAGATGGGACCCAATACTCTCGTTGCTTATCGCGTTCTTTTTGGACTCTTGTTCGGCATTGTCGTCATCATCGCGCAGCGCGCACAACCGCCGCGCATACTAAAAGAATGGACGCCGTTACTGGTCTTGGGTATCACCAATATCGCCATTCCATTCTTCCTGATTTCGTGGGGAGAAAAAACCATCGACTCAGGTGTCGCTTCCATTTTGGATGCGACCGTTCCGCTCTTCACCATTCTGGCGGCGCACTTCATGCTACATGACGATAAAATGACCATGCCAAAAGTTCTTGGCTTGCTGCTCGGTTTTGTCGGCGTCGTCATTCTGATGAGCAAAGACATCGGCGCATCCGCCGGTTCGGTGCTTGGTCAGATCGCGGTCATCGTCGCGTCCATATTTTATGCGGGCAGTTCCATCTTCGCCCGAAAATATACCGAGGGTACGCAGGGAATTTTCAGAAGCGTCGGACCATTAGTTTCTGCCACCGCTGTGATGTGGATCGCATCCTTCTTTTTTGAAGCGCCTATAAAAGTTCCCGATCAACCGATGATCTGGATCGCCTTGCTTTGGCTGGGTGTTTTCGGCTCGGGCGTTGCCTTTGTCATGCTTTACTATCTCATTCACGAGATCGGCCCCACGCGCTCGACCATGGTCACTTATCTTTTTCCATTAGGAGGCGTGACACTTGGCGTACTCTTCCTGCATGAACAATTAACCTGGGAAGTTGCCGTGGGCGCCATTCTCATTCTCGCAAGTCTTGTTGTTGCAAACTGGAGCGTAAAAATATCATGAGTGAACATCATTCCGGATTTATCGCAGTCGTTGGACGCCCCAATGTGGGCAAGTCCACTTTGGTCAATGCGTTGTTGGGTCAAAAAGTCGCGGCGGTTTCTCCGCGTCCGCAGACCACGCGCCGCCGTCAACTTGGCATTCTCACTTTGCCAACCGCGCAGCTTGTTTTTGTAGATACGCCCGGCATACATCAAGCCAAACATAAACTTGGCGAGTTCTTAAATTTCGAGGCAGAAGATGCGCTGCAAGGTGTGGATTTGATTCTATGGCTCGTGGATTCATCGTCCGCGCCGACAGCTGACGACACCCGCATCGCTGAGCTGCTTACCAAAGCCGAGCGCCGCGCTTCGCGTCCCACCATGCTGGTGCTCAACAAAATAGATACCCTGACCCCCGAAGAAGAAGCCATCCGCGTGGAAGAATATTCGAAGTTGCTGAAATCCACCGAGGTAAAGAAAATTTCCGCGGCAAAAAGAACCGGCTTGGATGAACTTCTCGAGACGCTGATCAACATCCTGCCCACGCGTCCCGCCGAATATCCCGAAGAACAGATCACCGATTCCTATGAACGCGACATCGCCGCCGATTTAATCCGCGAAGCGTGTTTGATTCAACTGCGCGATGAAGTTCCGCATAGTTTGGCGGTGCGTATTGATGAATTCAAGGATCGCGAGAATGGCATGGCGTACATCGCTGCGACAATTTTTGTGGAACGCGAATCGCACAAAGGCATCGTCATCGGCGAAGGCGGCAAGATGATGAAATCCATCGGCAGCGCCGCGCGCCAACAGATCGAAGAAATGGGCGGGCGAAAAGTTTTTCTTGAGTTGCGCGTGAAAGTCTCCAAAGACTGGCGTGACAATCAAAATATGTTGAATCAGTTTGGGTATATTAAGAGAAAGTAATGATATGTCATTGCGAGGAGCCGTTCTTTGGCGACGAAGCAATCTTAAACTTTGTGAGAGATTGCTTCGGACAAAGAGCACACCTGCCCTGGCGGGCGGCGCCAGGGAGAGCGCCCTCGCAATGACATAAAATCACCTTCCCTTCAACGGCTTGAATCCTTCCCCCAAAGCCTCATGCGCGACCCCGATGACCATAAAGGCTTCGGGGTCGCATTCATGTACGATCGCTTTTAAGGTGACAACTTCTGCGCGGCTGATGACGCAATACAACACTGGGCGGGAATTGCCCGTGTATCCGCCCGCGCCTTCCAAATAAGTAACGCCGCGTTCAAGGTCTTCCATAATGCGCGCCGAGACGGCATCCGCATTGCTGGTCATGATCATGGCTGTGCGCACGGTTCCGCCGCCTTCGAGGACAGTCTCTGACACAATGCCGCTGACATAAAGTGTGATCAGCGCGTACAAGGCTTGCTTCCACCCAAAGATAAAACCTGCCGCTAAGATAACACCCGTATCCACCATCATATAACTTTGCGTCATCGAAATTCCGCGCCAGTGATTTAATATCCGCGCGAGAATATCCGAGCCGCCGCTGGTGCCGCGCGCGCGATAAACCAATCCATAGCCAATACCGCCGATGATGGCGCCATATAGGGCGTTGAGGAAAATGTCGCCGTGCAAGTCGTTGATCAAAATCCGCGAATAGCGCACAAATAGCGGAATTTTTAAAAGCAAATCTGTAAACAGGGAATAAGTCAGGATTGCCACTGCTGTCCGCATGGCAAATTTTGATCCGCCCAGAAAACGCCAGCCTAAAATAAAGAGCGGAACATTCCCGATCAAAACCATTAGACCGATAGGCCAGCCCGTGTAGTGATTAATTAGCTGTGAAATTCCACTCACCCCGCCCGAAGCGAGGTTTGCTGGAACAAAGAACAGGCGCAAAGCAACAGCCTGTATCAGGCTTGAAAATATGATTACAGCATAATCCCGGATAATGGGTAAATATTGTTTCATAAAACTTCCTTCTGATTTATTTTCTTCTCATGTAGAGAATCAGTACTTCACGAAAAGACTTCGTAGTTGCGACTTTAGTCGCTTTTTAGCCGAACGACTGAAGTCGTTACTACGTTTTCGTGATCTACTGAGAATATTCGATTAACTCAAATCATTATAGCCGAAGCATAATTTCTTCTTTTGAGTTCCTCACTTTCCGCTGGTAAAATCACGTCTATGAAAATAAAAAACTGGCAATTCTGGCTTGGCGTATTAATTAGTGTCGTCTTTATCTGGCTTTCCCTGCGCGGACTCAAACTCAATGAGTTTTGGGAGACGGTCCAAAAGGCAAATTACTTCTGGTTGATTCCCGGCGTTGGCGTATATTTCATCGGCGTATGGATACGGGCATGGAGATGGCACTACCTGCTTAAGCCCATCAAGGAAATTCCCACACGGACCATGTTCCCCATCACCACGATTGGATACATGGGCAATAATATTTATCCCGCGCGCGCAGGTGAAGTATTGCGTGCGATAATCTTGAAAAGAAAAGAAGGCGTGTCTGTCTCCGCTTCGCTGGCAACCATTATCGTTGAGAGAATCTTCGATGGCGTGGTTATGCTCGCGTTTATCTTTGTCAATTTAGGTGAACTGGCAAAACTCACAAACGCATCGGGCTTCGTTGGTAATATTCAACAGGTCGCGGTAATTGGCACGGGAATCTTCCTTGGGGCTTTGCTTATCTTCCTGCTGGCGGCGATGCTCCCGCAAACTACAGAAAAAATCGGGCTATGGATCGTTTATCATCTTACTCCCCAGCGCTTTCACACACGGATTATTGGCGTGATGATCAAATTCTTCGATGGGCTTGCATCGCTCCGCTCTCCCCTTAACGTGTTGATGGTTTTCTTCACATCGGTCATCATCTGGTTGTTGGAGACGGGCAAATATTGGTTTGTGATGCACGCGTTTAATTTCAATGTCTCCTTTTTCGCGTTGATGTTGATGAACGGCATCGTCAATCTCGCCACGACGATTCCCTCCGCGCCGGGCTATATCGGCACGTTTGACGCGCCCGGCATTGCAGTCCTCACCGCGTATGGCGTCGATCAAGCCACCGCGGCGGGTTATACGCTGACACTGCATGTCGCGTTGTGGCTTCCGATCACATTACTCGGCGCGTATTACATGACTCGTGAGGGAATCAAGTGGAACGACTCCTTAAGAACTGAAACAGAATAGTTATATTTCAAAAAACGGGCTTGGATTATACTTATAGAGTCGTCAACCAGGTTTTATATCTTTGAGGTTAAACCATGGCCCAAACCGAAGGCTCACAGAAAAAATGGCGGGTTCTTATCGCTGATGACGTTCACGAGACTCGTCGCAGTACCCGCTTAATGTTTTCCATGTTGGATAATGTGGAGGTTGTTGCCATTGCATCAAACGGCTTGCAGGCTGTAGAGATGACAAAGGAACACCGCCCCGACATTGTTGTCATGGATATCAACATGCCCGAGATGGATGGGCTGACTGCGTATAAACACATTTCCCGGATGTTCCCGGGAACAGCTTGCATCGTTGTGTCCGCAGAGCGCGACCAGGCAACTATGCAAAAGGCAAATTCTCTTGGGGTACAGGAATATTTGACCAAACCTTTTATTGTGGAAGAATTGGAATTTGCCGTCGGACGTGTCAGTGCGTACCTGCAAGATTTCCGTGAAAAAAATCCGCAGTTCAGTCGCAAAGATAAAATCGATCTTCTTGAAAAATACGCTACTGAATATTCCAAGGCACGGCGCACCGATGAACAAGCTGTGCGGGTTTTTGAGGAGTTGGCGCGGGATCCGCTGTGCGATGTGCGTTGGCTAAAAACCCTAAGCATGATTTATACCATTCGACAGGAGTGGGGTAAACTTAAGTACCTCGCGGAAAGACTCGAGCGGGAGAACAGGAAGTAAATTTTAAAACTTTGGAGTATGAATGAAAATTGCGATCATTGGGGCTGGATATGGCGGCATGGTAGCCGCTTATGATTTAAGAAAAGCAGGACATGAAATCACAATTTACGAATCGGCCAATTACGCAGGCGGGCTGGCAAGCGGATTCAAAGAACCGCACTGGAGTTGGTCGGTCGAGAAGTTTTATCACCACTGGTTTCAATCAGACAGCGAGATGCTGGGACTCATCCGCGAATTAGGATTGGAAGACAAGGTGATCTTCCCGCGCCCGCTGACGGTGATGTTGTATAAAAATAAGTGGTACCCGTTCGATTCGATTATCAACGCGTTGAAATTCCCCGGCCTCGGATTTGGTCTCAATAAGATTAGATTCGGCTTCGTGGGTTTGTTCCTGCGCCTGACGACAAACTGGCGCGCGCTGGAGAAAGTCACCGCCGATGAGTGGATGTTGAAATACGCGGGCAAACAAGTCTACGAGCAGATGTGGAAACCGCTGCTGATCGGCAAATTCGGCCCGTTCTATAAAGATGTCAACATGGCGTGGATGTGGGCACGCATCCATGCGCGCACGACGCGGCTGGGAACATTTGAAGGTGGCTTCCAAAATTTTGCAAATATCTTCGCGGAGAAGTTAAGAGAACAGAGAGTAGAGATTAGATTGGGAGTAAGTGTTAAGTCCATCAAGAAAGAGGCGGGCGGTCTAAGCGTCGATGGAGAGTCCTTCGACAAGGTGCTGGTCACCTCGTCGCCGAATCTCATGGCGAAGTTATGTCCTGATCTTCCCGAAAATTATTTGAAAGGCTTGTTGGATTTAAAATCCATGGGCGCGGTGGTGATGACGCTGGCGCTTAAGCAATCGATATCCAAAGAAGGCTATTACTGGTTCAACGTGCCGAAGGATGAAGGCTATCCATTTTTGGCATTGGTCGAGCATACGAATTTTGTGCCAAAGGAAAATTTCGGCGGCGATCATATTGTGTATGCGGGTGATTATCTTGAATTGGGTCACGAATATTTCACCATGAGCGATGATGAATTGCTGGAAAGATTTATCCCCGCGTTCCAAAAATTCAACCCTGAGTTTTCGCGTGATTGGGTGAAGAAAGTTTGGGTATCCAAAACAAATTACGCCCAGCCGGTACCGTTGGTGAATCATTCAAAGAACATTCCCGAAATTCAAACGCCGATTGAAGGCTTGTATTTTGCTTCTATGAGTCAGGTTTATCCGTGGGATCGCGGCACAAACTTTGCGGTGGAAATCGGGCGCAAAGCCGCGCGGATGATGAAGTAACGCGCATGCATGAATCTTTTGTTAAGCCCCGCTATGACTCAGGCGGATTCGCCGGAATTCCAAACCGAGTTAAAGAAGCATTTGCTTCCAAAAAATATGACGCCGTTGTGGTGTTCTTTGTGGACGCTTTCGGCTGGCGTTTCTATGAGCGTTTTCAGGATGCGGCATTCATCAAACGCATCGCAAAACATGGCACGATCGAAAAACTGACTTCGCAATTCCCATCCACAACTGCCGCGCATGTGACCACCATGCACACCGGTTTGCCTGTCGGCGAGAGCGGCGTGCATGAATGGTATTACTACGAGCCGCTTGTGGATCGGATCATCGCTCCGTTGTTGTTTTCCTTTGCGGGTTCAAGCGAGCGCGATTCGTTAATCAAAACCAAGGTGAAACCTGAAAATATATATCCGGCGGGAATTTTTTATCCCGAATTAAAGAAGATGGGCGTGGATGTGTTTAACTTCGGGCTGCGCGATTACACCCCGTCCACCTATTCAAAAGTGGCCATGAAAGATTCGGAGTTGCGCGCATTCAAGACCTTATCCGAAGCGCTGGTGAACATGGGATTGCTTTTGGAGAAGCAGAAAAATCCCACATACATCCATCTTTATTTCGATAAGATCGACGCGCTCGCCCACGAATACGGTCCCACCGCGCCGCAGACCGAAGCAGAGATCGAAACTTTCCTGTTGATGATGGAACATTATTTCGAGCGTACCTTCAAAGGCAAAAAGAAAATCCTATTCATGATGACCGCTGACCACGGTATGTGTGTAGTCTCACCGCAAGCCACGACCTACTTGAATATTGACCCGGAATTTAGGGGATTTGATCGCTTCATAAAGAAAAACCGCAGTGGGAATTTACTCATCCCGGCGGGCTCGGCGCGCGATATGTTCCTTTACATCAAAGACGATATGTTGGATGAAGCGCAGGCGTTTCTCTCTAAAAGACTGGCCGGCAAAGCGGATGTGGTCAAGACCGAAACACTCATTAATGAAGGTTACTTCGGCGAAAAAATTTCATCCCGTTTTCGGGAACGTGTCGCGAATCTTGTCGCGCTGCCTTATCGTCATCAAGCCGTGTGGTGGTACGAGAAGGATAAATACGAGCAGAAGTTTTTTGGGCATCACGGCGGGCTGACTCCGCAGGAGATGGAAATTCCGCTTTACTCGTATGAAGTGCGATTTTAGAAATATCTTTGCGAAATTTTGCTATTCACTTTTTTATCCTTGCACGTCAAGTTAGTGTAAAATACAATCTGTCTTATTTCCCCCGCCGTAATTCGGCGGGTACACTTAACCCTAGGAGAAAAAATCCCATGTATCACACAATTATCGTCGTCGGCAATGTAGGTAGAGATCCTGAAATGCGTTATACGCCATCAGGGCAGGCTGTCACTTCTTTTTCGGTCGCTACAAGCCGCAAATATACCGCTGGCAATGGCGAACAGGTAAATGAAACCATTTGGTTCCGCGTTTCTGCCTGGGGAAAAACAGCCGAAACTTGTAACCAATACGTGAAGAAAGGTATGAAGGTTCTGATTGAAGGACGCCTTACAGCGGATAAAACCACGGGCGGACCAAAAATCTGGACCAAGCAAGACGGCACGACCGGCTCTTCGTTTGAAATTACAGCATCCACAGTCCGCTTCCTTTCAGGGCGAGGCGATGTCGAAAACGGCCCTGTTGCCGGTGGCGGCAATAACATGGAAATGGCCGAGACACCCCCCGAAGACGATATTCCCTTCTAAATAAATTCTAAAGACCCTAGAGGTTTCACAAACCTTTAGGGTCTCTCCGTAAATAAACCCGTTCATATCATTTGGAAAACCCATGACTACACCCCCAAAACCTACCGGCCCCATTCTTGATCTCCCTGCTGATCTTGAGATCGTTTATGCGAATCTTGCGCGCATCGCTCATTCCCCCGCTGATATTGTTCTGGATTTTGCTCACCTCCTTCCCGGAGAACCGCACGCCAAAATCCGCTCGCGCGTTGTGATGACTCCGCTCAGCGCGAAGTTATTGGTGCGGGCGCTCACCGAAAACATTGCCCGTTACGAAACAGCCTTCGGAGAGATCAACCTGCCTGTCAACAACACGCTTGCCGATAATCTCTTCCGTCCTTTTCAGCAGCCGCCCGACCCGCCTAAAGAACCCTAGCCATGCATAAACTCGAACAGATCACCGACGATATTCGTAAAACATTTGACGCGCGCACATCCGCCCGCGACCACGCACTCGCGCAGGCTCGTCAACTTACGCGCGCCTGCTCGCTCGCCATCCGCGCTGTGCATCGTGATGAAGCCGATGTAATGAACGCGCACTTGCAGGAAGCAAGTCAACTGGCCGATACCCTGCGCGCCTCGCTGGCTAATTATCCCGATCTTTTTTACGCGGGATATACCCAGGATGCGCTGAAAGAATTCGTGGAAGCGAATATCACCTGCGCGCTGATTCGCGGCGAAGCGCTTCAGACTCCCGCTGATCTGATCGTTGAACCCGCGACGTATCTCAACGGACTCGCAGAAGTCGTCGGCGAATTGCGCCGCCGTACCCTCGATATTCTCCGCCACGGATATTCAGCTGAAGCCGAGCGCCTGCTTGGTTACATGGATGAAATTTATTCCATCCTCGTCACCATGGATTATCCCGACGCGATCACAAACGGCTTGCGCCGCCAGACCGACCTTGCGCGCAGCATCATCGAAAAAACACGCGGCGATATTACCTTTAGTTTGCGCGGCGAACATCTCACGCAGGCGATCAGTAAACTCAGCGCTCAATTAAATTCCGAGGAGAGCAAATAGATTATGGCAAAAAAAGGCGGGCATCGTTATCCTCTGGTTATTTATACTCACATGATCGACCGTTGGCGTCCTGCGGTTTTTACGCTTGGGCTTGCCCTGCTGGGTTTGGCATGGGCTGTTTATAGTTGGGGATTTGAACAATGGCGCTGGCTTGTAGCAGCAAGTATGGGTGCGCTCTGTATCTTTCTGAGCATCATCATGCTCATCGCCCGCAAAAGCGCATATCTGCAGCCGTTTACAGATCACTTGCTGGTCGCCACGCCGCTGCTGCGACTCAATATTTCATATAAAAGATTGCGGCGCACAGCTTCTGCGAACATGGGGTCATTGTTCCCACCCAAAAGCGTTTCAAACTGGCTGGCAGAGATTGTCGAGCCGATTGCAAAAATGACCGCCATTGTTCTCGATTTGACCGGGCATCCAATGCCGCAATCCACCCTGCGTTTTTTTCTTTCACCGCTTTTCTTCAAGGATAAAACCCCGCACCTCGTCATCCTGGTGGATGACTGGATGCGATTAAGCGCCGAAGTGGAAAGTATGCGCGCAGGTGGAGTTGTGGCCGCTCCGCAGCAAAAACGCGAAAATTCCATCCTTTCAAAACTTCCGAATAAAAAATGAATATTTATTTTGCATGTTCGGTTACCGGCGGGCGCGAATTTGAATCCATCTATCAGGAGCTGGTTGCCGCCCTGCTCGCTGATGGCCATGAAATCCCCACATCACATCTTGCGCAATCGGAAGTCATGGAACAGGAGCGCGTTATTTCTCCGCATGAAGTCTACGAGCGTGACGTTGATTGGATCAAGAATTGTGATGCCCTCATCGCGGAGGTTAGCGTACCGTCTCATGGGGTCGGGTATGAAATCGCTTTTGCGTTGAATCTTGGGAAGCCCGTTTTATGTATTCATCATCAGGACAAAAAAGTATCCAAGATGATTACCGGAAATCCGCACCCTGCACTGACCATAAATACGTATGAAAATATAGAAAAAGCCATTTCCCAGTCGCTCATTTTTATTCACGGGTTGTAAATTATTTGTGAATAACATCACGTGCTATTCATGACATTTGGCGATGGTTGAAACCGTCTAAATGTATTAATATAAAAGCGGAGACGGAACAAAGACACCTCCAATACACTCCTCTTGTCTCCTCCTTTGGCGAAAGCCGCCGCCGATCTCTCTCGGCGGCGGCACATTTTAAGGCAGACTCCACGATTTACCTTTTGGGGATTCAGTAAAACCTTTATTTCAAAACTTTCAGTTACAATTTGGCGTATGAATGAATTGAACTCTCTTTATGACCTGATTGGCGGCGAGACAGCGTTGCGCGCCCTCGTCAATCGTTTTTATGATTTGATGGACTCTTCACCTGAAGCCAAAGACGTCCGCGCGTTACATGCGAAAAGTTTAGGCCAGGCACGCGAGAAACTTTTTATGTTCCTCTCTGGCTGGTCTGGCGGGCCTTCCTTGTATATTGAAAAATATGGACATCCGCGTTTACGTCAAAGACACATGCCTTTCTCCATTGGAGACATTGAGCGTGACCAGTGGTTGTGGTGCATGAACAGGGCTCTGGATGAAAGTGAAATCCTCCCTGCTGTGAAAGAACATCTCAAAATCCGTTTTACAGAGGTGGCAAATTTTATGCGGAATAAGCTGGAAACATAAAAGCCAGCGAATTTTTTTCGCTGGCTTTTATTATGAATGAATTTTATTTTATTCCTGTGTGGGGAGAATTACAGTAAAGGATGAGCCTTTGTTGACCGTTGAGTCTACCCATACGCGCCCCTGGTGACTATCCACAATGGATTTGACAATTGCCAGCCCCAAGCCGGTGCCTTGTATGTCATTGGGCGCGTTGGTGGCGCGGAAGAATTTTTCAAAAACGCGGTTATGCTCTTCGGGGGGAATACCTGGACCCGTATCTTCAACCTTGAAAATGACTTGGTTATCCTGCATGTGCAAACCCACCTGCACGCTGCCTTCATCGGGCGTGTATTTGATCGCATTCCCGATCAGGTTGTCTATCATTTGACGTATGCGGATTGGGTTTGCGCGTAAGAGTTGTATATCGTGGTCTACATTCACAGTCAGTTTTATATATTTCTTTTTGACCTGTCCGTCAAACATATCCAGTGAATATTTTAGAATATCTTCCAGTTGAACCATCTCGCGGCGCGTATCAAAACCTGCTTCAAGACGACCGATATCAAGCAGGTCGTTTATCAACATTGTAATATGTTGAATGCTGCCCTGTAACCGTTTCAAAAACTCCTGTTGATTTTCATTCAACGGGCCTGTGCGCTCGATCAACTCTGTGTATCCGAGCACGGAAGTTAAGGGGGAGCGCAAGTCATGTGAAACGGTATGGATAAAGTCGCTTTTCAGGCGGTCAAGTTCTTTGAGGTAGGAAATATCCTGCATGGTGACAGCCGCGCCGATATTTGGGATGGGTGTATATTGCGCGTTAAACACGCGTCCGTCGTCAAAATTGACCTCATGATATTTTAGCGGTTCGTCGTTAGAGCGGGTGATTAAGGCATTTATATCGGCATTGGAAATCACATCTTCAAGCAATTTGCCGTTAATCTCATGGTGATCCAAACCGAAAATATCGCGCACAGCGTTATTCATAAGCAGGATGTGATGTCTTTCATCCAATACGATAACCCCGTCCTGGATATTGGCAATAATCGCCTGTAGTTTAAATCGTTCAGATTCAGATATTTTGGCTTTTTCAGAAAGAGTAGAGGTCGTCCGTTTTACTTCTCGGCGCAGCCAATCACCCAGTTTTCGCGCGCGCACGAGGCTTTTTTGTACTTCATCAACAATGTCTGCCATCTTAAGCGGTGGATAAAGATAACTGCTCAGCCCCATCTTCAACACAGACTTGGCGGTTCCGCTGGTGTCCGTGTCGGTGTATAGAATGATTGGCAGCGTAGGAAAGCGCTCGAGAATCTTCGCTGCTATGGATAGCCCATCCTGATCTCCGACTTTTTCACCGATAATGATCAGCGCCGGGACGATTTCATGCACCGAATTATTCATGGCTGGAACGTCATGGACAACCGCTACATCGAATCCAGCTGCATGCAAGGCACGCTGCATCAGATCCAAAATCTGCGATGGGTTCAATACTAACAGAATAAGGTCGTGTTTTGCCATAGGGATAACTATTTACCAGGAATGATGGTTTTCTCGGAAGAGAGGGAAAGACGTTGTAAAGCTGCCTGAACGGTTTCCAATGCTTTTTTTTGCTCGGCGTTCAGCGCTCCGGGCATTTCAGTCAATACAAGGTTGAGCGGATATCCCGCGGCTTGTACCTCATTACGAATTGATTCGCGCGCCGATTCAAGCGCGGAATAACGATATTGCTCGCCTTTCTTGGCTGCCTCCACGCTTTGCTCAAGAGCGCGGAATAAACGCGCGTTCATTAATGCAATGGATGCAAATCCTGCCATTGCTTCGAGCAGACTCTGCGCGTCGCGGGAAAATTCGCGGTCATTCTTTCGTACCACAATTAACAACCCGATCACCTCGGTTTGAATCTTGATCGGGATCACGCCAACTGATTTACCCAGCGCCGCAACCTTGAACTTTTGCAGCGGCATGCCGTGCATGACAAGGCTTTCTGCTGAAAGCGCCACCAACGAGCTGATGCCGTCATCTACAGGCTGGTTTATTTTCTTTGCCCAGGCTTCGGGCAGGTTGAGGTGTGAGCGTAACAGGTAAATATTGTTGCGTTCATCGCGCGAAGTCAGCCAGCAAATATCCGCTTCGGCGACCTGTAACGCGCTTGCGAGAATTTTATCAAATAATAGGCGCTGGTCTGTAATTGATACAACTGCCTTTGCGGTTGCAAGTATGGTCGTCAGGTCGCGTAAACGATGCTGTAGTTCCTCATTCATCGTCTTCATCTGGCGGTCCAACTTTTGACGTTCACGCGTTTCCTGCGTTTGGCGCAAAGCGCGCTCGACGATCGAAACAACTTGTGCGTCGCGCAGGGGCCAGAAGATCACATCCGAAGCGCCGAGGCGGAATGCGTGAATCGCATCCATCTCCTGTCCTTTTTCAGCAATAACAATCACAGGTGATTTGATTCCCTGCGAATTCAACGCCGCCAACATGTCTTTTCCACTCAAACCGGGCAGGTTTAAATTTGCAAGGATTAAATCGGGATGTGTCAGTACCGCTTCTTTTAGCGCAGAACCTGCATCCCCAACCACTGTTACTCTATACCCTAGCGGTTGGAGCGCCTGTCTCCCGATCAAATCGGCAATGTCTGGATCGCTTTCAACAATGAGAATTTGTTCCCCGGTTGCCATGTGTTTTTTTCCTTTTTCCGATTCTATCACCTTTCGATTACAATCCTTTATATGGATTTCTTTAATTACAATATTGCAATTGTCATTCCCGCCTACCGCGTGGAACGCGATATTGAATCCATTTTGCGCGGAGTCCCCGGTTTTGTCAGCCACATTATCGTTGTGGATGACGCTTCGCCCGACGCCACTTCCGATCTCATATCTGGCGCGGCAAAAGCGGATGAGCGCATTACCCTGATCCGCCATTCGCAGAATCAAGGCGTAGGCGGCGCGATGATCACGGGTTTTCGCAAAGCGCTTGAACTCGGCGCGCAGGTTGTCGTCAAACTCGACGGTGACGGGCAAATGGACCCGGCTTACATCCCCGCATTAATCACACCGCTCATCGAAGGCAAAGCGGATTATGTCAAAGGCAACCGCTTCCGCGATTTTGAGTCATTAAAGCAAATGCCTTTTATTCGACGTGTAGGCAACCTTGGCTTAAGTTTTCTCACTAAAGCCGCAACGGGTTACTGGAATGTTTTCGATCCTACGAATGGATTCTTTGCTGTTCACGCAAAAATCCTCACACAGTTGCCGCTTGAAAAAATTGACCACGGCTATTATTTTGAAACATCCATGCTTTCTCATTTATATTTGCTTGACGCCTTTGTACTGGATGTCCCCATCCCGGCGCGTTATCGCGGCGAAATTTCCAACATGTCCATTCAACGTATCTTGTTTGAATTCCCCGTTAAACTCACACGCACTTTCTTACGCCGCATCATCTTAAGATATTTTATTTTCGATTTTTCTATGATGTCCATTTATTTGCTCACAGGAATTCCGCTCTTGCTTTTCGGTTTGATCTTCGGCATCACCAAATGGATTCAATATTATCAAATGGGAATCCCCGCGCCGACTGGTACCGTTATTCTGCCCACACTTTCTGTGATCCTCGCCATCCAGGTTTTGCTTTCCGCGATTGAAATAGACATCAACGCCGCGCCGCGCAAACCAATTACAAATCCATTATGAACTCACAGACCTTCAACGCCTACAAAACCCGTTATCGAAACGCCATCCGCCAGGTATTGGCAGAGTCAGAAAAAGGACGGCTGGATGAAGCCGGCTTCCCCGCGTATTCGCATCGCAACGCATTTATCAACTTCCTCTTCTGGCAGCGCCTCCGCAAAGTGATGGAATATATTGAAACGCCAGCACCTTACGAAAATATCCTCGATTTCGGCTGCGGAAGCGGAGTTATGCTGCCGTATCTTGCGCAGATCAGCAAACAAGTTTCCGCAATCGACGTGGATCTGATTCCACTTGAGCGCGTACAAAAACATATTCCGCTCGCGTCAAATGTTAAGGTGCTCGATGCCACCAAAACAACGCATAACGATCTGTCCGCAAACTCATTCGATCTCATTATCGCATTGGATGTGCTTGAACATGTCAAAGATTTACCGCGCACAGTTAATGAACTATTCGCGCTGCTCAAACCGAACGGGCAGCTGGTCGTTTCGGGTCCCACCGAAAATATTCTGTATCAGATCGGGCGCAAACTCGCCGGTCCCGAATATTCGGGTGACTATCACGAGCGCGGCATTGCCGAGATCAAAAACGATATTGCGCGTTTTGCAAAGATCAAACCCATCGCAACCCTTTATTGGTATCTTCCACTCTTCGAGGTTTTTTCCGTAACAAAGTAAGCATGGACTCGCAGCCTTATTTCTCTGGATTTCGCCCCGCCGATACCGGACCTCTCTCGCGATTTTTACCCGCGCTCGAAGAGGGAGTCCTCTCTGCATGGCTCACGCGTCAAACCTTGACGGGGAATTGGCTGCTCGACCCGTTTGGATTCTCGCCCCGCTTATCTCTCGAAGCCGCGCGCAGCGGATATCGCGTACTCGTCACCGCGAATAATCCGGTTGCGCGTTTTCTATTGGAGATGTTTGCCAACCCGCCCGCGCAATCCGAGTTTGTGGCTGCGCTTGCAGATTTGGGCGCGATCAAAAAAGGGGAAGAAAGACTCGCGGCGCATCTTCAATCCTTGTATCTCACCACCTGCGAAAAATGCGAAAAGCAAATTTACGCACAGGCGTTTTTGTGGCATAAAAATTCATCCACACCCTACGCGCGTATCTATGAATGTAAACATTGCGGCGACGCAGGCGAGCGGCTGGCAACCAACGAAGACATCAAATACGCGGTTAAGATCGCAGCGACCGATTCTTTGCATCGCTCGCGCGCCTATGAAAAAGTGGTGGCGTTGAATGATGAAGACCGCATCTATGCAGAAGAAGCCATCGAACATTATTTGCCGCGTCCGTTGTACGTGCTCACCACCATCGTCAATCGTCTTGATCGTTTGAATTTATCATCCGAAAGAAAGCGCGCGCTGACTGCGTTGATTTTGCTCGCGTGTGATTCCGGCAATACGTTATGGGCGCATCCATCGGAACGTCCGCGCCCGAAACAATTGACCACCCCGAATCAATTCCGCGAAAATAATGTGTGGATGGAACTCGAGCGCGGCATCTCTTTGTGGACAGAAACCGGCGCACCCGTTCCGCTTGAAACGTGGCCGCATAAAATTCCAGAAAGCGGCGGCATCCTTATTTACGAAGGCCGCTTGAAAGACCTCGCGCACGAAGTGAAAAAAGAAATCCCAATAGCGGCGGCCATTGGTTCTGTGCCGCGCCCCAACCAGGCTTTTTGGACTCTCTCCGCGTTGTGGGCGGGCTGGCTGTGGGGCAAGGAAGCCGTCGAGCCGTATAAAAGCGCATTGCGCCGCCGCAGGTATGACTGGGCGTGGAATGCAACCGCATTGAATTCAGCGTTCAATCATTTGAAAGACTTGCTGCCCGATGGCGTTCAATTCTTTGGCTTATTGCCCGAGCCTGAACCCGCGTTTCTTACATCCGCTTTTACTGCCGCAAGCGCCGCGGGTTTTTCGTTGCAAAGTGTTGCGTTGCGAACCGAGCATGATCCCGTGCAAGTCATTTGGAAAAGCGAATCGCAAAAGACGAACGCGGCACAGGTTGCCAACTTGCGAACATCCATATTCGACTATTTGACCGCACGCGGAGAGCCTGTCAACTATTTACATATCCACGCCGCAGGACTCATTGCGCTGGCGGAATCAAACACGCTTAAACAACCCGCCCACGAATTTGACGAAGCGTTACGAAAGACGCATACACTATTTGAATCCGCGTTGAAGGATGAACGTTTTGCCCACTATTCGGCAGGCGAGAATATTGAAACCGGAATGTGGGGATTGGCATCAGATACCCAAAAAGATTCACTCTCAGACCATGTTGAGATGGCAATCGTAACTTTCCTGCAGAAGAATCCAATTGCGATCTATCTTGAAATTGAAAACGAAATGAATCTGCTTTTTACAGGAATGCTTACGCCTTCAAAGGGCTTGATTTATGCAATATTGAATTCGTATGCAGAAAGAGAATCTGCGATATGGAAATTACGCGCGGAAGATTTCACCTCGGCGCGGCGCAATGAGTTAAATAATATTTCCGCGTTGATCGAATCAATCGGCAAAAGGCTGGGGTATACAATTCGTAAAGCAGATAAACTTTTATATTGGGAGGAAGGCGGCAAGCCCGTTCATTCTTTTTATGTCCTCGCTTCGGCGTTGATCAACCGCGCATTGGAAGCATCAAACGCAGATACGATCATTGTCATCCCCGGCGGGCGCGCGGCGTTGATCGCCTATAAACAGGAACGCGACCCGTCGCTCAAGGCGCGCATGAAGAATCAGCGCGTGGCAAAATATCGGCTGTTGCGTACCATCTCCGAGATGAATATCCTGACGCGTGAGTCGTTTGATGAGCAGATCGCCAACGACCCCATTGAAAAATCCGCCGGGCAGATGGTCATGTTTTAATATCCTGGAATTCCAAAGTCTGGTCCCCTACGGGGATGATAAGACTTTGGAGTCCGATAGGTAAGGTTTTATGATGTTCAAAAAAATAATTTTTCTTCTTTCACTTTTACTGTCCGCATGTATTTCCGTTTCTGTAGATGCGGCGCCAACTGCGTCCGAATCCGGTTTTGTGACCGCAACTTTGCGCCCCACTAAAGTTGGATTTGTGCCGCTGACCTTGACGCCCGCGCCGCCGGAAACGAGCATGCCGACAATTGCGATCACCATCCCGGCGAACTGCAAGATCGGCGCGGTGTTATTGCGCGATGTGACCATTGACGATAATACAAAAGTTAACGCGGGAGCGAAATTCACCAAGACATGGGAATTCCAAAACACAGGCACTTGCCCGTGGGTAAATTACACGATCAAATTTGCGGCGGGTGACCAGATGAGCACGCCGTTATCTGCGCCGATTTCCACAACCTTACCCGGCGATAAAGCGCAAGTCTCCGTGGAGTTGACCGCACCTGCCGCGGACGGAACATACACCGGATATTTCACATTGAACGACGCGGACGGAAACGATATTCCGATTGGAATCGAAAAAACATTTTGGGTGAAGATCATTGTGGGCAGCGGCGCGTCATCTTCCACAACGACGGACAGTGTAAGTGTTACGAATGCGCCGAGTGTAAATAATAACAATTGCGCCTACTCGCCCAATGGCGGATATGTTCAGGACATTATCGGCCGCATCAATGCGGCACGCCGTAACGCAAAGTTGGATGCATTGACCTTCAACGCGGAGTTGAGCGCCGCCGCGCAAGCACACAGCGCGGATATGGCTTGCAATAATTTCCACGACCACACCGGCTCGGATGGTTCATGGATCGGGGATCGTTTGTTGCGCGCTGGATATTCTCCGTCACATTATGTTGAGATCATCGCCATCGGCACGCCGCAAAATGCGATGGATCAATGGGCAGCATCCAGCGATCATTGGAAAGCAATCATTGATTCCAAGTCCACTGAAATTGGCGTAGGATATGCGTATTATGCGAGCAGTGATTTCGGGGGTTATATTACGGTGGATTTTGGAAGCAGGTAGCGGGGTTATTTTTTATCTTGCGAAAGATTTTCTTCCGCTGTTTTGATGAATTGTTCAGCAAACTTTAATATCTGTTCGGCTTGATCCATATCCACATTCGCATTATCTTCATAATCAGCCATTTGGCGTACGTCAAAGGCTTTGCGGAGCATTTTGCTCATTTCAACGGGCAGGATTTTTGTGTTGATAAATATCTTGTTGAATAACGAAAGTACACCGGTGTGTTTTGAAGATTCCTGATCTGCTGAAGCGAGTAAAGCCAGCGCCGCATAGAACATTGCATAATATGAGCGGTTTACAATGCTTGCAGGGCTTCCGTCTGTTTCATGCAAATTATGCGCATCGTGCAGGGTAATACGCGCACGCTCAAGGCGGTGTTGAATTAAAGAGAGTTTGTATTCATCGCCACTCATGCGGCGATCCCTTCTTTTTTTATAGAGCGATATAACGGGAGAAACCTAAATTTGGCAATGTGTTCCTTCGTTGCTGGAATCGTCGAGATTATTTTTCCCGCTTCAAATCCCACTTCCCATGCAATATCTGATACGACATCGCGGATTTTTATATCCGTTGAAGGTACGACCACCAGCAAATCAATATCCGAATCTTTTTTTGCATCGCCGCGTGCCTGCGAACCGAACATAATCACCTTGACCGGTTGTCCCAATTCTTTCGTCAGGCGTATGCGGACTTCTTTCGCAAGTTTGAGGGCGCGCACCCTCGGACGCAACTTCTTCATACGATGATTATAAACCAAAGTTTTACCCCCTTTTTCGTGTCATCATGGTGAATACGCCGCCCAAAACCAAAGCAGCGATACCAATCCCGATCAGGCTGAGCATATTTGCCTGACGTTCGCGCGGCGAGATGTGTATTTCCGTTGGTGTGGGTGTTTGCCATAAAGTGGGCGGGGGCGTGGTCAGAATGATTTGCGCGGCGGGCGTGCCAGTTCCATTGAGCGTTGGCGCCGGCTGTGTTGCGCCTTTGAGTACTTTGACAATGTCAAGTTACAGTGTCTTTTTCTTGCTGTTTTCGCAAACGAGATTTACGAGAGCGGGTGCGATTGGTCAGGTGTTTGACAACCAAGTCTGCCGCATC
>VFKN01000012.1 GCA_009885525.1 Anaerolineaceae bacterium
GCCCGGGTCAGGACCATGAACTGCAACTCGGCAGGCAGATCATCGCCATCACCCAAGATGTGGTTATCGCCAGCGATCAGAGGATCGCCCGGCTGAAGCGGCATGAAGACGGAACCATTCCCGCCCTTGCTCACCAGGTCGAGACCGTGGTCGAAGAACTGGCCGAAGAACGTGAACACCGAGTTGTAGGGTGCGGAGAGGCCGACATCCGGGGCTACGTTCGGGATGAAGAGTGTGCCGGAAACGGGGTCAGTCACGGGGCTCGGGCCGGCCGCCGCTACTGCCGCCGGGTTGCTCGCCGTCTGGTCTACGACCAGGTTGCTGACGGTACGGGGCTGGGAGTCGGTGACCATTCCGCTCGTCTGCATATACGATGACCCATTCTCAGCGAGACGGAAGTCCGGCGTGAGCATGCGTGGGAAGAGTTGATCCGCCCGGCCAAAGTCTCCCTGCCCGGGTTGGAGGTTATTGCACGACCCGTCCACAGTCCGCAAGCCGAACGGGAGCACCGGGCTGGGAACCTGGAAATTCACAGAAGGCCCGAGGAGCGCCTCACAGGCATAGCCGGGCGCGGTCACGTGTTTTTCTGCGATCTTGATCTGCGTCAGAATAAAGCGCAGGTCGGCGGCATTCAGGTTGAACCCTTGCCCGACCGGCGCGGCCTGTGTAGGACCCACGCCGATGCTGGTCATAAGAATGGACAAGGTCATCAACACAGTCCACGAATTGCGTACAGCAGGCTTCACTCGCCGAGCAGTCTTTTCGGAAAGTGATGCAAGCTTTTGTCGAATAGTATTTATAGTTAACATAATTTTTTCCTTTTTATATTTGGACAACGATTCTTATTTGGACAAATTACTATTTTTGCACCCAGTAAATAAACACAGTATTTTCAAATAACGGCCTCCTCATTTGGAATAAGTTGAAAATTTCACGAATTATCGATCAGAATAAAATAAAGAGAATAAACAGTCAAAACACGTAATTCAGACTATTTATGTCATATTATTAGATATAATACTAGTTTATGGGGGATAACTACATGGGCAAAGGCTCATACTTTATGGAACTTTAGTCTACAAATTTTCCGACTTTAGCCTTAAGGCCATATCGGAACGCCTGTTCAGACCTTTTCCCGCCAAATCTTGTAAGAGAGTGTTTCTTAAGTCCAAATACCGTTCAAAAAAGAGCATTTACCACAGAGAACACGGAGTCCACAGAGTTTTTTATGGTTTTTCTCAGTGATCTTTGTGGTCTCTGTGGTGGAAAAGCCTTTAAGAAACAGTCTCTAAGACAACTTTTGAAGGAATTTACATCACTTTCCTTCCCCAGTATTTCAAAAGAATAGACTCTTCCATTTTTGACTCTGCGTGAACGGGAGGTACTGGAATTGATTGTGCAAGGTGCGTCGAACAAGGATATTTCCAGCGAACTTTGTATAAGCCTCTCCACCACCAAATGCCACGTAAGGAGTATCTTGAATAAACTTCACGCTGTTACCAGAAAACAGGCTGCACAAATCAGTCTGGATCTAAAGGCCGAGATTTTGCGGAAAAAGTTAATCCCTCTGGTTGAAAATCAGCCGTCCCATGCCTGAATGTATCAACATTGAGCGGGAATAAAATCGGCGAAGCCTCGGAAACAATTCGTGGGCGTGTGCAAGCGGCGCGTAACATCCAGAATAAACGTTTTGCAAACGGGGAAGCGAAAGATATCATCTGCAACGCGGATATGCGTATCGGCGAGGTCAGAAAATTTTGCCAGTTGCAACTCTCCGCGCGCGCCTATCATCGCATCTTGAAGTTATCGCGCACCATCGCTGATCTTGCGGGAAATGAAAATATCCAATCCGTGCATTTGGCTGAGGCGCTGCAATATCGCCCGAAGATTATGGTTGGATAACAAATGTGTAGATTAAAAGGTAAATCCGGGGTTGCTCTCTGCGCCGTCTCCGGCGCAGGGTTTCCTCGCAAACCGCCGCCGAGGACGGCGGCTGGAGCATAGGTTAATGACAACCTTTGCGTGCACACCAAATGCGTAGATCAAAGGGTAAATAGGAGTTTCTCTAGTAAAATAGATGAAATTTATTTTACCAGGTGTATCTATGGAAGCTTATAAAGTATATATCCCAATTGATCGGCGTTACGCGTTGGAACAAGGCATAACGATGTCGGAAAGAACATCTGGGGCAGCTTTATTCACAGACATTACAGGCTTCACAGCATTAACAGAAGCATTAGACAGCGCGCTTGGTCCGCAACGCGGCGCCGAAGAACTCAGCAAACATTTAAAAAATATTTTTGGCGCAATAACTGCAGAGATCATGCAATATCATGGAAGCATCGTTTCTTCCGGTGGAGATGCGCTGCTGGCGTGGTTTGAGGGCGGCGAAAAAGATTCTGCGCATCGCGCAGTGACCACGGCTATTGCCATGCAAAGAGCGATTGCCCCCTATTCAAAAATTTCCCTGCCGGATGGAAGCACATCTCAAATTCTCATTAAATCTGTAATCGTTACCGGGCCGGTTCGCAGGTATCTTGTAGGCGACCCTGACATACAGGTTTTTGAAATGGTGGCTGGCGCAACTCTTGAGAAACTGGACCAAATTGAAAACCATACAAAAAAAGATGAAATCACTCTTTACGCTGAAACGGCAGCAATTCTTGGCGGGCTTATTGCTATTAAAGAACATAGGACAATCAACAAAAACCTGAACTATGTAATTCTTGAAGACGTACGCGAACCTGCGCTGCCAACCCCCTGGGAGGATTTACCATCCACGCTAAGCGAAGAAAAAACCAGCGCCTGGGTATTGCCTGCAATTCATGAACATTTACGCAGCGGGCAGGAAATGTTCATGTCCGATCTGCGTCCGGCTGTTTCATTGTTTGTAAATTTTTCGGGGATCGATTACGACAATGACCCGGATGCAGGAAGTAAACTTAATAAATTCATTTGCTGGGTTCAAAAAAAGACTCAGCGTTATGACGGCTCGATCATCAACATCTCAACGGGTGATAAGGGCAGTCTTCTTTATGTGGTATTTGGCGCACCCGTGGCGCATGAGGATGATGCTGCCCGCGCCGTAATGCTTGCGCTTGAATTATTATTGGCGCCTCAAAATTTCGGTTTCATACGCCCGGTTCAAATTGGGATTACCCGCGGACAGGTGTGGACGGGCCCCATCGGCGGGGATGATTGGCGCACGTACACGGTGATGGGCAACGAAGTAAATCTCGCCGCCCGATTTATGGAAGCGGCCCAGCCCGGTGAAATGCTTGTCTCCTCGCGTATTGTCCGGGAGACATCGAATTTATTTGAATGGAACATGCTCGCAGAGATCAATGTCAAAGGGCGGGAAAAACCCATCCATATATTTCGGGTGTCTGATCAAAAGAAAAAGGCAAATATTAAATCGGCATTATCTTCCAGCAGGATCGTTGGACGCGCATCAGAACGCGCGCTTCTTTTGAATACCCTGCATAATATTAATAAGGATGGCGTAAAAATCGCGGTCATTGATGGCGAGGCCGGCATCGGCAAATCGCGCTTGGTACAGGACTTGCTGGAAAATGCGCGCACGGAAAACATTCCATTGCTTTCCGGCACAGGGAACGCCATCGAACAATCGACATCTTATTTTGCGTGGCGAACTGTGTTCGAGAAATTATTCGATATTGAACTGCAAAATGACAGCGATCAACTCAGGGTAAAGGCGCGCAGCTGGCTGCAAGCACACGACCCAGCTCTTCTTGACCGCGCACCTTTGCTTGATTCCGTTTTTGGTCTCGATCCTCAGGATAATCAACTGACCGAACAAATGACGGGTCAGATCCGCGCGGATAATACGCGCGCGTTGTTAATTCAAATTCTGCGTATTTACATCAATTTTGAGCCGAAAATATTGGCGCTCGAAGACGCGCATTGGCTTGACTCTGCTTCATGGAGTTTGCTGGCTGATGTAGTACAAAACCTGGGCAACCTCATGGTGTTGATCAGTCTGCGCCGATTAACTGAAAATATTCCCAGCCAATATGAGTTGATCATAAATCTGCCGGGCACCGTTCTTATCAAATTGGAATATATGCAAAAGAATGACATCAGCGCGTTGGTGTGTCAACGTCTGGGTGTAAATTCACTGCCTGAGCCGGTGGAAACATTAATCATCAATAAAGCCGAGGGTTCGCCCTTCTTTAGTGAAGAGCTGGCTTACGCGCTGCGAGACACGGGCCTGATCGAAATCGAAAATGAAGATTGCCGGGTTGCCGCCGGCGCTGATTTACGCGCGCTCAACTTCCCGGATACAGTTCAGGGGATTATCACCAGCCGCATCGACCGCCTGCTGCCTGCGCAGCAACTCGCGCTGAAATCTGCCAGCGTAGTCGGGCGAATATTTGCCTTGCAGACAGTCATGCAAATATATCCGCTCGAATCGGAAAGACCTCAGCTGGGTGATTATTTTGAAGCGTTGAGGCGTCTGGATATAACACCGCTCAATTCTCCCACACCTGAACTTAGTTACCTTTTCAAACATTTAATTACCCAGGAAGTGGCTTACGGTTTATTGCCCTTCGCACAACGCCAGATTCTCCATCAAGCCGCAGCGGAATGGTACGAGCAGGCATTTCGTGACGATCTAGCGCCGCATTATGCAACGCTTGCCTATCACTGGAATAACGCCAATCAACCTGTAAAGGCAGTCGAGTATCTCGAAAAAGCCGGTGAACAAGCCATGCAAAACTTTGCCAACCGCGAAGCCGTGGATTATTTTGAAGAGGCTTTGTCATTTGTGCGACAAGGCAAGATGAAAATAGTTCAGCTGCGACAGGCGCATTGGGAGCGGCAGGTCGCGGAAGCTTATTATGGTTTAGGGGAACTTCCCAAAAGCCTCGATCACTTGAAACAATCCATCAAATTAATGGGATGGCAAACACCCGAAGCAGGCGTGGGTTTGGTTACTGCATTACTGGGTGAAGTATTCAAACAAGTTCGCTTCCGTATGAGACCAAAGCCAATCACGGATACGCAACTCCCATCCTATCAGGATGATACGCAGCAAGCCAATCTGCTTGAAGGCGCCATTGCTTTTGTCCGGCTGGGTCATATTTATTATCAAATGAATCAGCCTGTTTTGCTAATCTTCGGCACCATGCACGGAATTAATCTCGCGGAAAAATCCGGACTCAAATCTCCCATCCTTGTAAGATGTTATACAAATATGTGTATTGCGACGGGCGTACTTCCGCGCCATGCTTGGGCAATTTCATATCGCGACCGCGCCTATGCCATGGGACGTGACGTCGGCGATCTGCCGTCACTCTCGTATGCGCTTGCAGGCTGCGCTGTTTACGAGTTGGGGTCTGCTTTATGGAATGATATCGAAAAAGATCTTAAAGAAGCCATCGAAATCGATTCGCGCATCGGTGATATGCGCCACTTGGATGAAGGCAAAAGCATTCGCGCGATTGCCTTATTTCATCAAGGCGAATTCAAATATGGCTTGGATACAGCCGCCGAGGTGGTGGAACATGCAGCCCGCCGCAAGGACGCGATCCCCCAGGTTTGGTCACATTCTTTGCGCGCCGAAGTTATTCTTCGACAATCCAAATCCAACACGCTTGATGAATCTATTTCTGAATATCAAAAAACCCTCAAGTTGCTTGAAGATAATATAGATCAGGCGAGCGACATCCGCGCATCCGGAGCGCTGGCATTTACCTACTGGCGAAACGGCGAGACATCTCAAGCACTGGAGTTGGCAATCGTCACTACGAAAAAGACGGTCGGCAACCCGACCGCGCCATATTCCATTGAAGGCTACGCCGGGGTCGCGGAAGTTTTCCTCAACGCGTGGGAGAACGGTGAAATAAAATATCGCGCGCATGCGCAAAAAGCGTGCAAAGCGATGAAAAAATTTGCGGGCGTATTCCCGCTGGCTGTTGCGCGGGCGAACCTGCTGCAAGGCCGATCGGATTGGTTGAACGGCAGCGCGAGCAAGGCTCGTCTCGGCTGGGAGGCCGCCCTGAAAGAAGCGGAGAAATCCCGGCTGCCTTATGAGCATGCCCGCGCTTTACTTTATCTGGGTCAATATATTCTTCAAGGTGAAGAAAAATCCAAAGCGCTGAATCTCGCGCTGGAAATATTCAACAGCATCGGGGTTGAACATGAAGCGGATCAAATCCGCGCTTTGATCGGTTAATCCCGAATTCATTTACAAGAATAAAAAGAGTCCGCTCATTCAGCGGACTCTTTTTTGAGTTAAGTCTTCACTTTATTATGTAAAGCAAATGTTGCTGGTTTCTGTAACGCGACATTTATGTCGCTCTTGGCGTGAGAAGAGGTTGCAAGGCGAGATAAATCTCGCGTTACAATCTCTTCTGCCCTGTGAGGCCAAACCAGGCTCTAAAGATGCTTATTAATATAAATTCAGCAGCGCCGATGTACCAGGGGAATTCACTCTTCCACGGTTCGCCGCGGTCATATCTTCTCTGGTCGAACCAGCGCCAGATCGCGAATATGATCGGCTCATCTAACGGCCAGATTTTGCACAATGGGACTTTGGCTCCCGAGACAGAGATAATGCTGTTGACGGCGCGGCGCGCGGCTTCGTTTGCGCCTTCCATCGTGGCGAGTTGCGTATTGGTGCGAATGTAATCCGCGGCGAGGAAGAAGTTGGGGATGCGTGTGTACGCATCGGGGCGCAGATGCCAGCTGTCAATTTCATCAATGTAAAGCGGTTCCGCGTCTTTGTAACGTGTGGGGTCGCTGCGTTTCACATCTTTTTTGATATCGGGGTCAATGAACACGCGCGCGATATTTGAATCAACAAGGACGGGCAAATGACCGGGTAAATTAACACTCTTTTTTAATTGCGCCCAGACTTCATTGATGATCTGTTTACGTGTGCAGTCACGGGCGACCTTGTTATAAAGTATGCCCTTGCCGACAACTTTGCCATTCCACTCGCTGCCCCATTCAGAGAGATCCACGGAAAGAATGCCTTTTACCGTTCCATCGCCCACATCCGCCCATTTGAACTTGGGCCAGAATTGAGCCTGTGAAATGGATGTCAGCGCCCAGGGCGTATCAATATGAATCACATGCCCGTGAACCATTGGAACATCTTCCTTCAAATAAAATTGAATGCCATTCATCCATGCCACATGGCTGCCAAGTTCGACCACGCCTTGTAAGGTGGTGTCGGCTTTTAATATATTTGCGTGTTTTTTCTCTTGGAATAATCGCGCCGCCACTTCCACGGGAACTGCCAGCACATAATAATCAGCGGTGTCTTTAATTTTCTTTTTACCTTGAAGAATGGTTACGCCGGTGATCTGTTTTCCGTCACAATCAATTGTGTCAATGTGAGAGTCAAGGTTGTAACTCACGCCTTTACTTTGCAGGTACTTGAGCCACGGGCCGATCCACACATCGTTCGTGGGACCATCCAAAACGCGGTCTGCATTTACGCCGGGTTCTGAAAGTCCCATGAACAATTGGATGCCGACATCACCTTCCACTTTGGCGTTGGCAACGTGCGCGTTCGCGGCGACAAGTGAACGCGTAAGACCTTCCGCCAAAAATTTTTGATAGGCTTCAGAGTGATTATCCGCGTCGATAAATTCCCACCAGCCGATCTTCTCAAGATCATCCATGCGCCGATCCTGACAGGAGGTGAGGTATTGCCACAATTTTTCGCCGAAATCTTCAACATCCTTTGCTGTTAAACCAACATTTTTAATGCTGACCGCGCTTTTGAGCAAAACGATCAATTCTTTGAATGAGCGCGGAAATTGCGCCAGCATCGTCATCCCTGTTTTATCGAACTGTGTGATCTCGATCCGCGTGGTGTTCGTCAGGTTATTAAACACGCCCTGCGGATTATTCTTATACGGGATGCGTTTCATCGTATCGGTCACGTGCCGGTAAAAACTGGGGAAGAAGCGAAATCCGTGTTCGCCGGGCAGATCGGCCCGGCCGTCTGTTCCTGAATCCGGTACGGGCACACTCCGCGCTTTGCCTCCGGGAATTTTTTTCTTTTCATAAACCGTCACTTGAAAACCGCGTTCAACAAGTTCATGTGCCGCGCTCATACCTGCAACGCCGCCCCCTAAAATGATTACCTTTTTTGACATGGTTTCTCTCCTCTTTGTTGTGTTATATCAGGGATGCATCGTCTCTCGCGAACCTGAGGTTGAACTTTAAATTTTTTGATTTTACTTCGGAAATGCCAAAACTATAAATCTAATGTTCGTGCTTTTCCAACTTTTTTGTAAGCATCAGCATAATGACCGAGACAAAGATCAAGACCACCGATAGCGCCAGCGCCACACCGAGATTGCGTTCAAAGCCAAGATAGATCGCCATCGGCATGGTTTGCGTAACGCCTTCCAAATTTCCCGCAAATAAAATCGTCGCGCCGAATTCGCCCAACGCGCGCGTCCAGGTCAATATCGCTCCGCTGGCAAGCGCGCGCCCCGTGAGCGGAATCATCACCTCGGAAAACATCTGCCATTGATTTGCGCCTTCCACGTGCGCGGATTCTTCCAGCTGCATGTCCACTTGCGCAAAACCGATCCGCGCCGACCGCACATATAATGGCGCGGCCACGAAAGTTTGCGCAAGGATAACCGCCGCCGTTGTGAAGGGCAGGCTGATTCCAAAAATGCTCAACGCAGGGCCGAATAATCCCTTGCGCCCAAATGCGATCAACAACGCCAGCCCAGCCACGGAAGGCGGCAAAACGATCGGCAGGTCGAGGATCAACTCAAGCCACAATTTATTTTTAAATTTCCAGCGCGCCAACACGTACGCCAAAGGCGTGCCAAACACTGCCGCGATAAGCGTTGTAACCGAACTCGTGACCAGACTTAAACTGAGCGCGTGAAAGGCTTGCTTTGAAAACGCGTTGTCGAAGAAATCCAAATTGACCGAGCGCAAAATCAGTGCGGCCAAAGGCAGCGCGAAAAGCGCCAGCAGAATCGCACTGGGGACGATGAATATCCACTTTGAATATCCTTCCTCCAAATGCTGAATCAACGCTCGAAGTTTAATCATATGAATCAAATACAGACCCTAAAGGTTTTCTTGGCTATCAGTGAGTCCACTGCAAAAACCAATTAAACACAAAGGCACAAAGGGATACAAAGGAGAAGCCTTTTCATTAATTAAAACCTTCGTGTACTTTGTGTCCTTCGTGTTTAAAGACCTTTTTGCAGTAGAGTCATCAGTCATCTTGAAATGTAAGACTCCCCGCCAGATATGACCAAGGTTAACGGAAGAAACCTTTAGGGTCTTATCCTGAGCAATTACGCCGAATTTATTCAACTGGACTGAATCCCCATTTTTGCAAAATCGCCTGTCCTTCCGCCGAAAGGACGTATGCTGTGAACTGCGCGGCGAAATTGGCATTGACAGATTTAATCAGCGGCGCAATGGGATATTCCGCAACGACATTCAAATCAGCAGGGATTTCGATGGTCTTCAAATCCGGCGCTGCAACTGCATCGGACATGTATACAATGCCCGCGTCCGCTTCGCCTAATTGAACTTTGGCGGCTACCTGTTTGACATTATCTTCATTCGAAACAACATTTGCCAAAACTTTTTCCTTGAAATCGGAGCCAAAGGAATCGTTCATTTGATCCAGCATTTGCCGCGTATATTTTCCAACAGGTACTTCCTCTGCAGCCAAGACCAACTTGATGCCCGGTCTACCGAGGTCTTCCAATTTATTAATCGCGGCAGGATTATCGACTGGCAGGATAACAATCAGTTTATTGGTGAGGAAAATTTGAGGCGCATCTTGCGCGATGAATTTATCCGCCACGAGTGTATCCATCTCTTTTATGTTGGCTGAGGCAAATACATCGGCAATTGCGCCTTCTTCGATTTGTGTGCGTAAAGCCTGCGAACCTGCAAAATTAAACGTGACAGCGACACCGGGATTCGCAGCCTCGAACGCTGCGCCGATTTCTGTAAATGCATCCGCAAGAGAGGCGGCGGCGAAGACCGTTAATGTGTGGGGTGCAGATGCCGGCGCGCCGCAGGCGTTCAAAAAGAAAGCCAGCAAAAATATCTGCGCGAATATTCGCTTCACGAGTTTATCTTTGAGATGAAATTTACTTTGCTTTATCATCATTCGATGAGTATAAAGCGGGGTAGTTGGATTTGACAAGCGCTTCTATTGTTGACCTGACTAAAACTTGTAAAATATAATCCGTCACACTATACTCAAATATGACTGATTAATATTTTTCGAGGAAATCAACATGTTCAATTCATCAAACCTATACTCAACTCTCAATGAAGTTCTTGCTGCGCTGAATACCGATCCGCTTGCGAGTGCGCGCACAAACATTATCATCAGCCGCGGATCAACTCCTCGATAAAATTCTGCAAGCCGCGAATTTTGATCCTGAAAAAGATGTGTACATCACCAACTCCGTTTTTCGTATGCCACCCGGCGATGACGGTAAATCGTTCCGCAAACCAAACGACGCGGAGATTGATTAGTCAAGCAGTTGATCACCACCGAGGGCAGCTTCTTCAAGTCACTCACGAAGGATGATGTAGGGGCGTTGTTTAGTTGAGGACGAACATGAAGGCAGGGCTTTTGATGCGTGGCCGGGAGTGTATGCGTAAACGGAATTTATGGATGTCAACACCATAAATTCTGACAAATTTATGGTGTGATTGTATGACAACTCAGATAAAAATACGGCTATGAATTCAAATGGTCGGGAAGCAAAACCGTTTCCGCGCCAAAAGCGTGGATAGAGACATACACAAACGCCGAGTTTACTGTAATCAACTCGGGGAATTATCAAAATTTTGTGATGGGGTAAAACCTTCCCTCACACGCGGACTTTTACCCCCACAGAGCGGACAAATCCCAATCAGTGTGGAGGTGAGGGGCTTTGAACTCAGCGTCGAGCCCGCGATTTTACATCCCATTATGATAACGTTGGTTTTGATGTGATTTGCCAACAATTCTCATTATGAGAATTGTGCCTGCGTTTTGCTGGCTTGGACACTTGCGCCGCAGTGTGGTGTTGCCAAATCCAAGCCGTTCTCGCGGGATTCCCTGGCACAGCCCGTCAGGGCAGTGTGGCAATCCCGCGAAGCCATACTGAGAATTGCTGGTGATTTGCTCGGATAATTATCAAGGAGGCATGATGGGGTAAAATAGAAGTTGTCAGAATTAATCAATATTAAAATCTGCACTTCGAGAAAAAACACTCATGCCTGATCATCACTATTACTCCAACTTCATCTGGGACATTGCCGACCTTTTGCGCGGACCGTATCGCCCGCCGCAATATGAGCGTGTCATGTTACCGCTCATTGTTTTGCGCCGTTTTGACTGCCTGCTTTTGGATAATAAAGAAAAGGTACTGGCGGAGTTCAACGCGCGTAAAGCCAAATATAAGGGGCAGGAAGATATTCTTGATCCCATTTTGAACAAACTGGCGGGCAAGGATTTTCGCTTTCATAATCATTCGGCGTTGACGTTTGAAAAACTAAAAGGCGATCCAGACACCATCAATCATCAACTTACCAGTTACATTAGCGGCTTCTCGAAGAATGTGCGCGATATTTTCGAGAAGTTCGAGTTCTCGGCAGAAATTGAGCGGATGCACGAAAACAATATTTTGTTTTTGATCATCAAAAAATTCTGTGATGTGGACTTGCACCCCAAACAAATTGATAACATCGAGATGGGGCTTTTGTTTGAAGACCTAATCCGCCGTTTTAACGAAGCCGCCAACGAGACGGCGGGCGATCACTTTACCCCGCGTGAAGCGATTCAATTAATGGTGGATTTGTTATTCAGCCCCGATGATGATGTTTTAACGGTTCCCAATAAGGTCTTCAAACTGTTCGACCCAACCTGCGGCACGGGCGGAATGCTTTCCGAAGGACAAAACCATTTGCGTGAAATGCACGCGGACGGAAAATTATGGGTCTTTGGGCAGGACTTCAACCCACGTTCTTATGCCATCGCCGCTTCGGACTTGTTGATTAAGGGCAATGCCAACAGCGACATTCGCTTTGGCGATTCGTTGATCAACGACCAATTTTCAGGCGAGACCTTCGATTACTTTTTGGCAAACGTCCCCTTCGGCGTGGATTGGAAGCGGCAGTTCTCAGACATCAAACGCGAAGGCGAAAAATTAGGGTTCGCGGGACGTTTCGGCGCAGGCTTGCCGCGCGTCAATGATGGTTCGTTATTATTCTTACAGCACATGATTCATAAGTTCGTGCCGTATCAACCGAAAGATAAAGACAAAACAGGCTCGCGGCTTGCCATCGTGCTGAATGGCTCGCCCTTGTTTACAGGCGGAGCGGGCAGCGGCGAAAGCGAGATTCGTAAATGGATCATTGAAAACGACTGGCTGGAAGCCATCGTCGCCCTGCCCAATGACATGTTCTACAACACGGGCATTGGCACGTATATTTGGATATTGTCCAACCGCAAGCAGAAACAGCGCAAGGGCAAAATTCAGTTGATTGACGCGCGCGAAAAGTGGAAACCCATGCGCCGCAGTTTGGGCAATAAACGCCGCTATCTCGGCGAAGATGATATTGTTTCCATTGTTAAGGAATACGGCGGCTTCGGCGAAACCGCCACCAGCAAGATTTTCGACAACGAAGATTTTGGTTACAACCGCGTGCCGATTGAGCGACCTTTGCGCTTGCTCTATCAAATGAATGTGGAAAACAAAAGCAAGTTCTTAGATGCAGTTCCTCATTTGCTCGATGATGTGCAAGCGATTGATAAAAAACTTGGACGCGAACCGCGCCCCGACTGGACGAACTTTGACGAGTTGTTGAGCGGGTTGCTCAAAGAACGCGGAAGCAAATGGAAGGCGACCGAGAAAAAATTGTTCCGCGAGGTGTTTGCTGAAAAAAATGCAGATGCCGCGCCCGTAGTGTTGGATGAACGCAAGCCCAAAAATGAAAAGAATGCCCGCGTGTGGGGTTGGTTCTTTGACGAGAAAAGCAAGACCGAGCGCAGGTACGAACCCGACTCGCAATTGCGCGATAACGAAAACATTCGTTTGAGTGAAGATATTCCCGCCTACTTCTTGCGCGAAGTGGAACCGCACGTGTCTGACGCGTGGGCGGACGGCGAGAAGATCACCCCCGCCTATGAGATTAATTTCAACCGTTATTTTTACACTTACACTGCGCCCCGCCCGCTGGCGGAGATTGACGCGGACATCAAGAATATGGAAGAAGAGATTATGCGCCTGTTGCGTGAGGTGACGGCGTGAATCAATTACCAAATAATTGGCAAACCGTTAGTCTTCGATATATATCGGAGTGTTTAGATGGTAAAAGGATTCCATTAAATTCCGAAGAACGCGGATCACGACAAGGAGAATATCCTTACTGGGGGGCAAATGGTATTGTCGATTATGTAGATGAGTATTTGTTCAACGAGTCTTTAGTTTTGCTTGGCGAAGACGGTGCGCCATTTTTCGATAAGACAAAGCCCGTTGCTTTTCTTGTAGAAGATAAGGTGTGGGTAAACAATCATATTCATGTATTACGAATTAAGAATGGAACTGACAGTAAGTTTGTTGTTTATTCGTTAAATGCTACTGATTATGGACAGTCGATTGATGGAAGCACTCGCGACAAATTGACACAACAGAATATGGGGAGTATCAAAATTAATTTCCCGCCGCTCCCCGAACAACGCGCCATCGCGGACTATCTTGACCGCGAAACCGCCCGCCTTGACTCGCTCATCGCCGCCAAAGAACGCCTGCTCGAACTGCTCGCCGAAAAACGCCGCGCTGTGATTACTCACGCCGTTACGCGCGGACTGAATCCCAATGTGTCCATGCGAGATTCGGGTGTGGAGTGGTTGGGGGAGATTCCGAGTCATTGGGAAGTTAAGCGGATTAGAAATATATCAAGTGGAAAACTTACGAATGGATTGTTCAAATCCAACGAACAATTTGGAAGCGGAACAAAGTTAGTTAATGTATTTGATATTTATCGTGATGATTTCAAGGTTGACTTTGAAAGTTTAGAGCGCGTAAAAGCAAGCGAAGATGAGATTGAAAGATATTCGGTTTCAATAGGAGATTTATTTTTTGTTCGCTCTTCGCTGAAAGCCGAAGGCATTGCCGCTTCTGCTTATGTCGTTGAAGTAAAAGAGCCTGCCGTTTTTGAATCCCACATAATTAGACTTCGCGTTGATTCTAAAAAAATGCTCTCATCATTTCTGGCATATTATTTAAATTCAACGATTGCCCGATCAAGGTTGGCGTCGCTTTCTACAACTACAACAATGACTACAATTTCTCAACCTGAAATACAGTCTTTGAAGTTGCCTGTTCCACCATTACAGGAACAAGTGATGATTGTTAAGTCAATTGATGAGCAATTAGGAAAATTCAATCAACTATCCTCTGCGACTCAAAAAACTGTTAACCTACTTCACGAACGCCGCGTGTCGCTGATTGCGGCGGCGGTCAGCGGGCAGGTGGCTGTAAGTCGAAATTAATTTCGACTTACAGTAATTATGGATAACTTTTACCAGCGCAAATTACCCCACTGGCATCCCGCAGGGCAGATGTTCTTCATTACCTTTCGGCTGGCAAACTCCCTGCCTGTGCAGATCATGCAAGAGTTAAAAGAAGAACGCGAGCGCGAAGAGCAAAACGTCCGCGCCAAGTTCAGTGGAGCGCAGCAATATGATGAACTCTATAAGTTAAACAAAAAATACTTTGGGCAGTTCGATGCATGGCTCGACCGCTGCGTGGAAGAAAGTCCGCGCTGGCTGGCGCAGGAACAAATCGCGCAAATCGTCGCGGATGAAATCCATGCGCTGGACGGCGAACGATACCGCCTGATTGCATACTGCCTTATGTCCAATCATGTTCACATCGCCATGGATACCGCCGAGCATAATATTCAGCCAACGCATAATGGAGTCACCGCGCCATATCCGCTGGCAGATACGCTCAAACGACTCAAAGGTCGCACCGCGCGCTACTGCAATCAGGCGTTAGGGCGAAGCGGCTCTTTTTGGCATCATGAAAGTTATGACCATGTCGTGCGAAACCAAAAAGAGTACGAAAACATTATTGGATATATTGCCAACAACCCTGTCAAGGCGGGGCTGGTGAACAATTGGGAAGATTGGAAGTTTACATTTGTAAGCAAGGAGTCGTAAGTCGAAATTAATTTCGACTTACAATCAACTTATGAGCGCATTATTTTCAGACACGCACCCCAAAATGGAAGCCCTGCAAATCCAATTATGGCGGCAGGCGAGCCCCACGCGCAAAATGCACATGCTGGCGCAACTGAATGCGTCTGCGCGAATGTTGGCGCTGACGGGTTTGCGCTCGCAATATCCGCAAGCCA
>VFKN01000050.1 GCA_009885525.1 Anaerolineaceae bacterium
ATCCGAGCAGCACAACAATGACAGGGATTGCCAAAAGATGTAAAGACCATAAACGTGTTTCGCGCATAATGATTCTCCTATTCGCCCTCACCCTCACCCTAGCCCTCTCCCGAAGGGAGAGGGGACTCCCTTCCCCTTTCGGGGGAAGGGTTGGGGATGAGGGAGCGAAGTGATATTTACGGGAAGAACAGACTCGATCCGCCGAGAATGATAATCAGCGCGGCGAGCGCCATGATGATATAGGTCAGCGGGCGGTGATGCATCACAGAGGATGAATAGGGATAGATGGGTTCCTGCGGTTTGCCAAGGAAGAAGCCCAGTTCGGTCATCAGCAAACGAATACCGTTCAACGCATGGAAAACTGCGGCGGCGAAAAGCAAATATTCGATGATCTTGAAGGGCCACGAAGCGAACATGCCCATCAATTCCTGCCACGCTTCCACGCCGCGCATACGATTCGCTGTTTCCACGATGTGCAGAACCATATAGGCAATCAGGCCCAGACCGGTGAGACGATGTCCGAGATACAGATAACGCTCAAAAGTATATTTCCCTGCATAGACCCAGCCTTTGATGCCGAGGCGATTGTTGTAAGCGGTTGGTTTATTTGAGTTCATAAATACTCCTAATATTTCCGCTCCACGGGTTTCCACATGGAGATATCAACAGGGATGTAATCCAACTTGGGGCCTTCGGGGGTGATGGTGGCCATGGTGTGCTTTAACCAATTCTCGTCATCGCGGACTTTGAAATCACGGCGCGCATGTCCGCCGCGAGATTCGGTACGAGTCAATCCACCGAGCGTGGCCACTTCCGCGACTTCGATCATGAAGCCGGTTTCGAGCGCGCGTTCCAAATCGGTGTTGTAGCGCAGCGATTTATCCTTGAGCGAAATATGCTTGTAGCGTTCCTTCAACTCGCGGATCTTATCCAACCCTGCCTGCATCTGCTCGCCGGTGCGGAAGACGCCCATATTGATGTCGAGAGTCTTGCGTAATTCTTTTCTAATTTGATAATGGTCTTCGCTGCCTTTGGCTTCGATCAACTTATCCACACGCGCCCATTCTTCGTTCGCGGCGTTGACGGGATTTTCGGGAAGCGAAGCCTTCTCGCAGTAACGCGCGGCTTCTTCGCCGGTGACACGTCCCCACACGAGACATTCCGCCGTGGAGTTTGCGCCGAGTCTGTTCGCGCCATGCAATGAAACGCAGGAGACTTCACCCGCCGCCCAAATATTCTCAACGGGCGTGTGACCTTTGATATCCGTATGCACTCCGCCCATCGAATAATGCGCGACAGGACGAATGGGAATCGGTTTCTCAATTGGGTCAAGCCCAATATGTTTGATCGTAACTTCACGGATGAGCGGCAGACGTTCGAGAATTTTTTTTCTTCCGAGGTGGCGCAAATCCAGGTGGATGTAGTCCAAACCGTCGGGGCCGGGGAAGCCGCGGCCGGCTTCGATCTCGGTCATCTCGGAGCGCGAGACCATATCGCGTGGGGCGAGTTCCATTTTCGAGGGCGCGTATTCGCCCATGAAGCGCTCACCCTTCGCGTTGAGCAGCGTGCCGCCTTCGCCGCGGCAGGCTTCGGTCATCAAAATGCCGCTGGGGATTAATCCGGTGGGATGGAATTGCACGAACTCCATATCCTTGAGCGCGAGGCCCGCGCGGTAGGACATCGCCAGCCCGTCGCCGGTGACTGTTTCGGAGTAAGTGGTGAACCCGAAGATTTGCCCCGCGCCGCCGGTGGCGAGGATCAGCGCTTTGCCGCGAATCAAAACCTTGCGGCCGTTGATCATGTCGATCATGCTCAAGCCCGCGAAACGTCCGTTCTCGATAATGATCGAGGTGACAAAACCTTCGTCATAACGATTGATCTTTTTGGTGTGTTTCATCAAGGTGTCGTACAAAGTTTGCACTTCGAGGAAGCCGGTCTTATCGGCGGCAAAAACCGCGCGCGGATAAGTATGTCCGCCGAAGGGACGCTGCGCGATGTGTCCATCTTCGGTGCGCGACCAGGGAATGCCCCAGTGATCGAGGTGCAAAATTTCCTTGGGCATCTCGTGGACGAAGAAATCCACCACATCCTGATCCGCCAAAAAGTCAGAGCCTTTGACCGTATCCCAAGCGTGGAGTTCGAAACTGTCGCCCTTGTCCTGACGCATCACGGCGGCTGTCCCGCCTTCCGCGGCGACAGAATGCGCGCGCATCAATTGCAGTTTGGAAACCAGCGCGATATCCAATTCCCCTTTACTTTGTTTTGCGGCTTCAAGCGCGGCGCGCAAGCCCGCCAAGCCAGTTCCTAAAATTACCAGATCGTGATTGTATACTTCCATGAACAGCGTTCTCCTCGTAAAATGATACGAAATCACCAATTTAGACTTTATTGTAGGATTTATTCCCGCTTTCCGTTAGTGATGATTGTCATTGAATGGGGGGATGGATAGCCCAAGGATTTTATTTGATCGAATTTAACGCGGATTTACTCTCTCACACGATTTTTTCGCCACCCTGATACCGCCGGGCTGCGCCTACAAAATCGGCTCAAGCCGATTGGCACACATTCATGGGGCGTGGACATTCATGCCAGAAGCAATCTCCTCGCAATGACATATTCATAATGAGAGGTGCTGGTTATGAACACTTATGTTTCACCGTATAATGACATGAATTAAACTCAACCTTGCCAAAGGAATATTTTATGAAACCAAATATATTTATGAGTTACTCCCGCCGTGAAGTGGGTTTTGTAGATGACCTAACCCATAGGCTTGAAAAAGCGGGCTTCAACATCTGGTTGGATTACCGTAGTTTGATTCCCGGAACACCGTGGGCAGAGCAAATCAATAAGGGATTGAACGAAGCAGACCTGACCCTCTTTGTGGTTTCCAAAGAATCCATCGCCTCACCATATGTGGAACTGGAATGGCGGCATGCGCTTGAACATAACAAGCGCGTGCTGCTGGTACTCTTCGAGGCAGTGAGCCTCCCGCCTGAATTGCAAAATTTGGAGTGGGTGGATTTTCGCGGCGGATATGAATCTGCGCTTAAGGATTTGATCAGCCGTTTGAATTCCCCCCGGCCGAATGAACAACCTATTCCGCAATCGGGCTTCCGCGCCCCTTTTGTGATCTTCTTGACAACCGCACTGGCGTTATTGTCCGGTGTGGTTTCGCTGTTTAGTTTTTATACCATTTTGCTTCCATGGGTTTTGGTTCCTTTTGCAGGTCGTGTGCTCAAAAGAAATTTCGATTACGCGCAGGTGCAAACCACCTTGTGGCTTCAACCTGTGGGCTTAATTTTGGGGCTGGTTTTTTTTGATAGCATGCAAGTGATCGATGATAGGATCGATGCTCAAGTGTTTTTTATGGACCTGCTGATGATTGTTTCAATCGTGACAAGCATTGCTTTGCTGATGTTATTACGTTCTGCTGCATTGCAGCGCTGGGGCAGGCCTGAAGCGAATGCACCTAAGTTCGCCAACCCCTATAAGCCGAACAATCCAAATCCGCGTCCCGTTCGTTTCTACATTGATCATGCCCCGCAAGACAGGTTGATCGCCAGGCATTTCTCAAGGGGATTGGTCAGATACAAGCATGTCCCCGCAGCAGATGCCCAATCCGCAGAGGCTGTATTTGTATTGGTCTCCCGCTTCAAAACGGACACTGAAGCCAACCCTGAAACGCAGGTGGTTTTCCCGGTTCTGGTACAGACCGCGCAGCCTTCTGAAAAATTATCACGCGTACAATGGATCGATTTTCGCAGAGGAGTGCGTAAACTTGATGCCATTGCTCAATTACTGCCCGAGCCTGCAAAATTGCTGGCAGCACTGGGAGTACGCCCCACCAATGGAGCACAGACTGTATTGCCCAATATTATCCGTGCAACCATCACATTTTTGACGATCATGATCATGATGAGTGTAGCTTCACTGCCGCTCTACATGGTGCAGGTTTTATACCGATGGGGCAGGGATATATTAATGAGTATGTTATTTCCACACTTGCTGAATTATGGAATCACGATAGTAATGTTTGTGGTTCTGTCTTATTTTTCAATTCGCGCGCTTACAGAGAGACGCGGGTGGTTGTCCTCGTTTTGGGTTTTCCTTTTTGTACAGATGGCGCTGCTGGCTTTGACCATTGTGCAGGTTCTTTTATTTAACGGAATCGAAGAGTTGTTGCTTTTAAAACAAATTGATGATGAAGTGGGACACCCCGTAACTCTGATGCAGCCTTTTCTCTTGATGGTTGGAGGCGTTCTGCTATTAGGTACATACGGACTTTTCCAGATAAACACGGTCCGTCGTTGGTTCCCTGCTGCCATAGTAAATTTGGACATAATCCGCCGTTGGCTCCCTGCCAGAGTGAAATAAAATTCCCTGATTGCATTATCTAAAACGGCTTGCCCGTTTTTATAGCCGATTTATCAATTTCTCCGCAACTTTCTTTGGGATTTTCAACTCGCATGTAGCCGTTCGGATCTATTTCTCACACACGATTTTTTCACCGCCCCGATACTCACGCCAGCATTGATTCGATGGCAGGCTGGGTCAACTGCTGAAAGATCGCATTCATGCGTTCAGGCGGATAGGGCAGGTCATGCTCGACCCACCAGGTGAGCAAGGCGATCAGTGAACTGGCCAGGTGATGGACAACAATTTCCAGCGGCACTTGTTTACTCGCATCCCATTGATCTTTGAGCGTTTCACGCATCAGCGCGGACAGGTATTTATGCATATGCGTGGACATGAGATTCCCACCCTGCTTCCCGACCAATGCCCGATAAACACCCGTATAACTTTGCGCGTGCTGAAATACAACCAAACTCAAATCCCATACGCCGGCCTTCTCAACAGATTGACCCGTCAGATGCTGTTCAAACAGCGACCAGAGATTCTCGAACCCGCTCAGGAATAAATCCTCGATATCTTTGTAGTGCGAATAAAACGTGGAGCGGCCAACATTGGCGCGCTGAATGACATCCTGCACGGTGACCTTGTCGAAGCCTTTTTCGAGAATGAGTTCGATCAGCGCTGCATGCAAAACTTTACGCGTGCGTTGAATACGCCGGTCGGGGGATTCTTTTTCCATCTTGTATTCTCCTAACTTGGAAAACAACCAAAAAAATTAACCACGAGGGGCACAAAGTATACGAAGTAATACAAATAAAACAGAAGGGCTTCCTTTGTGACCCTCGTGTCCTTTGTGTTTAAAATGTTCTTGTTTTTTGTACAAGAATATAACTTCCAGTCTCCTCATTCCTGCACAGATCGGGCTGGAGTGTTCAGTATTGAACGTTTGCGTTCGCACTGTTTGTTGACGTTTGTTCTTTCAGCCAGTATAACAAACTAAATATCGTGTTCAAAACAATTTATCGCTTTAGGAGAAAAAAAATGAAAATCGAATTTGAAAACAAGTATGCGCGTTTAGCGTTGATCAGCATCACAGTGACCATGCTGATCACATCCATCCATCACGTCTACCGGCTGGGACTCGGCTTACTGATCCCCGCGCTGATTCTGACCATACTCCCTTACGCGCTGATGCGCTGGTATTCATCCTCCAAAAATGAAAACATCCTGAAAAGTTTTTCGCTCTTCAACGCGTTGATGTTCCTCTGGTTTGGATTCATCGACGGCTTTATGGATCATGTCTTCAAGGCGCTTGGCCTGCCAAACACCACATTTCTGCCCGGCAGCGATGCGGAAGTGGTCAAGACCGTCTTTTCCTTATGGTCTCCGGCGGCGAGTAACATTTTCTACGAAGGCACGGGCATATTGACGTTCGTCACTGGTGTTTTTGCGATGGTCTACGTGGTCAAGATGATCCAAACCAAACACGCGGCGGATAAAATTGCGGGACAATTGAAACCTGCGCAAAGTTAATCTGATCCGCTTACTATAACGGGCAGGCCGAAATGGTCTGCCCGTTATTTTTTATATAAATTATTCGCCAACTTCTCTCAAAATGGATGGTTGTTCTGCGACATATTCTCATGGAGTGGACATCCTTGCTAAAATACAAAGTAAAAAGAACTCTGAGAAAATCTCAGAGTTCTTTTTACTAGCCAACTAAAGGAGAGACTTGATAATCAATCCTGCTCGGCACATTGACTCGCTGGGATGCGTCCATTATTTCCAGCGAGACTAGATTGCCTTTGTCATCATAATCCAAAATCACACCGGGCTTATCTTCGTCGCTTTCAGCAACAGGTGTTTCAGTAAAAATAATTGTCAGGGTATCGGTTTCACGATCATAAATAACTTTCATGGATTTATCTCCAATACTTCTCGATCTTACTTGTTCGGTAAACAGTAACAACATGCGGCGGAATACGGTCAATATCTACAAAAACACGAACAACATAGGTCTTGGGCGGCTGACTCATTTCAAGTTTTGCCTGATAGACCGCGCGCCCTTCCCGAACCAATTCCATTTGCTCAGGATTTGCCAACACATTTCTGACATCACTTTGACTGATCTCACGCCGTGCCATTTCAGTTAAAGCATGGTCAGTAAAAATAAACTCACGAACTGGTTCGATGTTTGGCATATCTAGATAAAGTATAGCACTAAAATTTAGTGCTCATTCGTCTTTTTCATGGATTAAATTTCTCAACTTCCCCGTAACTTTCTCCGTGATTTTCAACTCATGCTCCCACACACGGACAACTTTCCAGCCCAACTTCCGCAACTCGCGATTCACAAACTGATCCCTGACCTTATTCCCCTGCAGTTTCTTCTCCCAAAATGGACGGTTGTTTTTGGGCATATTGGCATGTTTGGGACAGCCATGCCAGAAACAGCCATCCACAAATAAGGCGAGTTTTTGCTTGGGAAAGACAAAGCCTAGCACAATTTCTGTGTCGCCTTAAATGGTTTAGTTCGGTATCATTTTATATTTTACTGCCCTTCTGCTTTAATCCACTCAATATATGTTGATGAATCAAATTCTTCTACCCCATATTTGGAAGGATAAATACCTGAACGAGAAAATAATGAAAATAACATCTTCAACCACGAGTGAGCATTTTCTCCTTTGTTATGGCATATAGCAAACACTATTTTTCTATTATTACTGTTTGATAAGAACAAAGACAGCCATGTGACATAATTGAGCAATCTTTCTTGCGTGAAAATAGAGTTAGGCGACTCCGTGTTTTTTGCATCGCCTATAAAAAGTATGTCTGATTTTGTGTTTATCCGTATAACGTCTGGTCGTGTTGCGTCGGGTAGGTGGCTATCCAAACTTTGGGCACAGCCAAGCATGATAGCCATGGTGTCCAGAAACTTTACAAGTCTTTCATGTTCATCAAGCCGAGAACTTAAGTTGTAAGCATTAATCATATTTATCTCCAAAGATTTTTTTTGCTTCTTCAAGTTCGGTCAACATAATTTCTCTAGTTAGATGGTGTTCTTCTTTATCGCCCAACAAATCATGCGCCATTTGCTCTTTATCCATCAGGCGTTCATATTCAGGGACTTCAATGGTCCCTTCTGAAAGCAAAACTATATATTCAACATTTTCGGTTTGTCCTCTACGATGAATACGGTCTAGACTTTGTAAGTAGTGCGCCGCTTGGTTGGACATTGATTCGTAAATTGCAATATGTGAACGGTGCAATGTAATACCTGCGCCAGCAGCAGCAGGATTCCCAACGAACATCATTGTTGTGGAATCTGACTGAAAATTTCTAATAGCATTTCTGCGTTCGTCAACTGAAGAAACTGCACCATCATAGCGTACAGGATTATATTTTTTATATCGTTCATAAATTGTACTCAGCGAGTGGGTATAAAATGACCAAAGCACCACTTTTTGATTTCTATTTTCAATA
The DNA here is from genome assembly GCA_009885525.1 of Anaerolineaceae bacterium. Taxonomy (GTDB): domain Bacteria; phylum Chloroflexota; class Anaerolineae; order Anaerolineales; family Villigracilaceae; genus Villigracilis. The sequence continues at coordinate 7,843 of VFKN01000050.1, forward strand.
ACCTCACTAAGTAACTCGTCTAAAACTTCTAGTTTTGAAGGTGTTTCTGTGTAACCTTCGACTAAACGTGCCGGGTTTGAACAGATTTGGAGTAAAGCATTCCTTTTTGCCAAGAAGGATGTAATCTGTTTATTAAAACCTTGGTCATTTGTTACCTGTAAATCTAGAATCAATCCATCTAGAGCCGATTTATACAACCTTTGCTGAACTGGGTTTAGGGAAACCAATATTCTGTTAAATCTTTTTGAGGGCAAATCTGGCATGACCTGTGACTTCATATGGCGAATATAGATTCCACTGTTTTCTATAGCATTTTGAATAATTGGGTGAGCAGATTCTCTGTCGTCAGGGATATCAAGCCCGTCAAACGTCAAACCATAATCAACAATATTGAATTGTTGAATAAGGTCGTGCGGTGAATTTGGAGCCGGCGTTCCGCATAAGACAAAGGCCCGGCCACAATATTCTCTTGTACGTCTTAACGCACGCGTCCTTTTGGCATTAAGGCTTTTTATAAAAAAAGATTCGTCAACAACCAAGACAGCGCGTTTTTCATATCGAAGAATTAACGACCGTATTTCATCTTCTAACAAAACTATCGTTTCAAAATTTGTAACTAAGATGTCAGCACCTGAAGAAAGGGCTTTTGTTTTCTGTATTTTATCTCCAGTGATAATTTCTATTTTATACAAATCGCCCATAAATCTCTGGAAATCATCCTTCCATTCAGAAACCATACTTTTAGGAGCAACAATTAAAGCAAAATCCGCTTGATTTTTTTCAAACAATATGTCAAAAGCATGTATAAAAGTAACTGTCTTTCCAGCTCCTTGCTCGTCAAAAACACACATACCAAAGGAATCTGGCAATGTCATGGCGGCGACATTTACCCATTGGTGATTATCGAGCCTGCTAAGTCGATCGCTGTGCGTTGCTAAAGCCATTTTTGCTACTTTTACATCTCCAGCAATTAATTTCGAGACACAATCTCTCAATTTAGGATATATATTTTTTGCGTCTCGCCTATTTGCAACAAATAGGCGAGCATCTTGAGACCAATGAACATCAAAAAAATTATCTAAGGATTCTAGTAAACTTGATTGGTTTGAAGGTATAGCCATTCCGATGGTGTAATTTCTTGTTATTATCTCAGGATATTGTTGTTGAATAGTTCGGAGTAACTCTAAACGATCATTTTTATCTCGTGGCGTAATTAATATGCTATCAAGCATTTCCGATGTCCGGACATCAACAACAATTCTGTGAGGCGAATGACTATTCAACATTATTTTTTTGCCCTTTTTTCTAGCGCAGGTTTCACAAGCCTTTCCGCTAACTTCAAAGCATCAAGCAGCTTTTGCAGACTCTCGGTACTAACTTCATCTGGCTTGCTAAATGACCCGATTGGGAGTTTTTCCAACCAGTTAACGAAAGTTCTAATTCGTTGATCCGCCCCTACAACTCGGGCTTCTTTGCTTCTAACCCTCGCATCGCCTAGCAATTTCTCCACATAATCTTCCGTGTCTTCATCGGCCGGCATGTTAAGTGCTTTTGCAAGCTGGTCACGATCCTCTAAACCTACATATCGCAAGTCTCGTATCAGAGACCAATTTTTGATTTTATCTTGAAACAATAAATCAAAAACCAATTTTTTCAGCTTTTCATCTCGGTCTAAAATATACGAAACACCATTCTCACTAATAGCACCTTTAGATAGCTCGTCAAAGTATTGGAATTTTTCATTCGCCTTGTGCTTAACTTCAAATTCTTCAATATTCTTTTCAACAATTAAATAATCTTCAAAACTTGTTGCCCACTCTACCATTTTGATATACCTATTAACTTTATCGGCTCTGGTACCAAGCGCGAATTTCGATGATAGATCGCGCTTCATTTCTCTTTCGCGTTCAGGACTTGGACGGCGAGGTTCTGTTGAAAGCATAGTTTGCCATTGGTCATAAACCTTCCGTGCTTTGACATATTCTGGCCAAGCCTTCTTTAGATCTTCCTCAAAATTCAAAGAGACGATAACAGACTCTCGATCTTCATCAGTAGCATGTTCAGTGAGCTGGTGGACAAACAAATACTCAACTTTACGTTTTTGTTCCGAATCAAAGTCTTCACTGTTCAAAATATAATAGCAAGCAGTTACTCGTCGATTACCATCTAAGAGAGTACCATCAGTATCAATTATGGGTGGTACACGAACACCATTAATAGCGATACTTTCGGCTAGCGCTATGATATTAAACTCATCGTCTTTCCCAATTCCGGGGAGCTTGTTATTACTAAGCATCAATTCTAAAAGCTCGTTAGCGTCAGGGCTTCTTCCAAATTTATTTCGAAACTGTCCCAAGTGAATATCTAACCTGATATTATCTTCCCAAAGGTCAATATCTGTGGTCTTCACGTAACCACAATTCATAGGGACTTCCCGCATATGAAAGCGACGCGTAGGCTTGACAGGTCCTGGTTGAATGCTATTGCGAGATAGTAATTCGATTTTTTTCTTTTTATTCACGGTTACAGATCCTTTTTCCTTAATGTTATAAGCAGGTCTCTTGCTTAAAATTACATCAACAATTTGATTAATATCACCATCTAAATTTTCTAAAGTCACGCTATCCCCTTTTTTTTCCGCTGACTTACGGATGTAGGTGATTGCTTTTCGCAAAAGATTACGCTCTTTGTTTATATCTAGTGGATTTTCCATACCTTCTTTAAGGATTTTCTCGACTTGCTTTCCTGTATCAAGGGAAACCTTATACGCCTCTTCAACCAAGGAAAGAAATGCTTCTTCATTTTTTAGAGTTGACATTTGTGCCTCCTACTCAAGATTGCTCAGTAATTCATCGTCAGATTCATCCTTAAGATGAAGGAAATCAAAGGGTCGCTGAGTGATATTCTCTTTAATGGCTAGCTCAGACAACCTGTTAAAGCCTCTATATAAACGATCTCGCACTGTTCTTAGACTTAGTCCAAAAGTATCTGCGATTTCTTGGTTCTCAAGGGTATCAACCCCTTTTTCTGCGGCAGAAATAACATAACTCAAAACATCTCGAACGCTTTGGGACTTAATTTTCGGTAGTAAAACTCTAGCTACTTTTATTGCTTCAATACGCATTATTTCTCGTTCGTCTAAGTCTTCTACCTCATTTTTTTCGAAGTCGCGTCCTAATGATTTATCTTGCAGGGTATTTTCAACATCATTCAGGTCTATTTTTCTTTTGGCTCTACGATAATACTCATGGGCTTTAAAATCTGCAGTTTTCCACAAGTATCCCATCGGGTTGGGGTTGGCCTTGCCTTGTCTAACATGATAAAAAAGTTCATCAATTGAAAAGCAAATAATATCTGAAAGGTCTTCATCGTCAATTACTCGCCATCGCGCACGCAATCGTGATACCAGGCCACTGATTGCTTTCTCTTGACTTAAAGTTGCTAAAAGAGAGACAGGGTCACCACGAGAAGCTGCATCTTGAACCGCAATTTTTATTCTAGTTAAAATTTCTTCATGTTCTTTATCCATCTACTCTCCTTCATACATAAGTGTTAGGCGTCGCACTTAAATTTATATTGAAATCAAATTGCACGATTCTGCATAAAGTTTTACCCAAATTTTCAATCTCTATATATAAGTGCCAGGCGTCGCACTTAACATAGAAACAGGCTGGTTTTTCACCAGCCTGTTTCTATACTGCCTCTAATTTATTGCTATGATTTTATGTTTGTTTGCCAAAATCACAATTTTTCTTCAAAATACACTTTTCGCAGTTAGGTTTTATTGCAAAACATACTTGTTGCCCATGAGAAAGTAAATTTACGTGGTATTTATACCGGTCATCGGGGTCAACTGCTTTTTCCAATTCATCATGGACACGACTTGTAGGCAAATTGATAGAAATAAAACCTATCCTTCGTGAAATTCTATCTATATGTGTATCCACGGGGAGAACTTTCCTGTCTAACGAATACATCATGACGCATTTAGCAGCTTTTGTGCCAATACCAGGCAAGGAAATTAGAAACTCTTCTACTTGTTTGTCATGCATATCGCGCAAAGGCTCCAGACTCACTTCTCCAAACTCTTTCTTTATTTTTTTCAGGATTGAGATCAGTCGAGGGGCCTTTTGGTGGCTAAGCCCAGCGTCTTTTATCTTTGTAGCCAGTTGTTTTGGCGTGAGATTCAAAAGTTTTGACCAATCGCTGAACTCTTCTTTCAATCGGTCATAGACTCTAGAATAACTTGGGCCAGTAGTCATTAAAGAAAGCAAGATAAAAACTAATTCATCGAGAGGGTTACTTTTATTGTTATGGTCTGGAGATTTATATTCCTTATGCAAAATCTCTACAACCTCGTGTGTCTTTACCCGAAGGAGTTGATTCTCCTTTGAAATGCTAAGGTTCTTGATAAATTCAACAACATCACCTCGTTTCCTACCACTTTCGCCAAACCATTGCCCCGCTGTTTCTCCTTTCGGATCGTTCCGCATTTCAGGGGGATTAAGGAACGTAGTTGGCCTTTGAGCCATATTGTCTAGAATCTTGGGGGTTTCACACACAATTAAACCGAGTTTGTCAGGTGATTTTAGTTTAGGGTTCATTGATTTAATCAATGCTTTCCCAATGGCTTCTCCTAGCCCAACTGGTACAGCATTGCCAATTTGCATATATTTATTTGAAAGACTCCCAGAGAAAATCCAATTGTCAGGGAATTGTTGTATCCTTGCATATTCTTTTAAAGATAAGGGCCTTGCAATAGTTGGATGGCATAACATAGTTGCTCTGCCATTTGGGTTTGTAGTTAATGCTGGGCTAGGCTCACTCCACGATAAGCGGCGTAAAAAACCACTGCGTCCACCCCAAGAGTTATAAGCACCACCGATTGCCTTTTTCTGGGAGCGCTTAGGCAGGTCATGCCAGTTCCCACCCTCAGGTATCATTTCTAAATACTTTATTTGTTCATCCGTGAATGCTCTATATTCAGGCTTTTTGTCGTTAAGTCCGTGTAGACTATCTTTAAGAGTTGTCCACTTTTTCCGAAGTCCAGTGCCATTTTTATTATGTGTTGGAAAAGGCAACCTAAGCGGTTCGCCATCGCGAGAGCCTACAATGATTAACCTTTCTCGTTTTTGCGGAACGCCAAAATCTGCAGAGTTTAGCAATCCAAAGTTAATGTAATAACCCGTTTTTTGTAATTCTTTTAATATTTCCTTAAAGCCTGAACCTAACTCCTCGTCTGGAGATAAGTGCGGGAACCCAGGGCCGCGTTGATTAAGAGGGCGATGCCTTATTGCAGCCGATAATATTCCTTTGACATTCTCCATAATAAAGAATCGGGGTTTTGCTTCATTAATTATTCTAATATATTGAACAAACAGATTCCCGCGTGGATCGCCAAGTGAAGCGCGACTCCCTGCTGTACTAAAAGTTTGGCAAGCAGGGCCACCAGTAACTAATGTAACTTCACCAACTTTAAGGCCACATTGCTCCAAGATTTCTTTGGTTTTTACTTCATGAATATCGCGATCAATCACATGAATATTTTTGCTGTTTTTCAGCCGTTTTTTATTATTCTCTATAGTCGAAGCTGCATATTTATCATTTTCAATAGCAACACAAATAGAAAAGCCGGCTCGATCCAAGCCGATGTCAAGCCCTAATGCCCCAGAAAACAAAGATATAGCTGTTAGTTTTTTAGTCAAAGTACTAGCCTCGTGTAAATTGCAATTGTTGTAAACTATTATAATAGAACACTTGCGCTAGGTCCATGCAGATAAAACTTCTGCTATAACCAAAAAGCGGACAGCCTTTCGGCTGACTGAGATTTGTGCTGGCGGGCTAAATCCAAGGTTTTTCAGCCCTCTTTATTGCATAAATAGATCCAATGTAGCTCCCATCGAGCTCCCATCGAGGTCTCATCGAGCTCCCATCAGCCTCAATTGAACTACACAACCATACTCGGCGACAGGTTACTCTCCCGTTTTACCTCGCACTACTCCGTTCTTACCAAAAAGCGGACAGCCTCGCGACTGTCCGCTTTTCATTTCACAAACCTTACCTACTTGACTCCGAGTTTCTTTCGGATGAATTTCCGCACACGTTCAGCGGCATCAAACGCAGATTCTGCAACCTCTACCGAAGCGCTTGCGCCGGGGTAACGGATGGCAACAGCATAACGTTCAAGGCTTTTCAAGTCTGCTTCAAGTTTCTCGAAACCTTTATCAATTTGGACGCATAAATCAAGAAGCGGAAGCATATCGTGTTTACGTTCAAAGCGAACTGCATGGTCCTGCAAAAATGCCTTCAAATACTTTTCAGCGCATTGCTGGCAATGAAACGAAGCCGTACTTGCAAGCGGGATTTCCACAGTATGCAAAAGAGCATCGGCGCTGTGAAAATCCTCCTCAGCCTTTGAGACCCACTCGCTGGTTACTTCGTTCATACAGCACCTTTCCCTTTTCAGTAATATCAATCAAAAACCAGTCATGCAATTTCTTCCGTCTTTCAATGACCTCCCGTGACCGGACAACAACATCCACATGAAATGATATCTTTGGAAGCGACTTCATGACAGCAAGTGATGTTTCAAATTCACCCATTGGCGTATCCATCACCACCAGCAAGTCCACATCGCTCCATGCGGTTGGTTTCCCATACGCATGAGAGCCGAACAAAACGATCTGCTCCGGGTCGAATTTCTCCGCAATATGCTTGGCAATCGCGCGAATGGTTTTCATCGGAATACGCCTGCGCTTATTGATCGGCGGAACTTGGAATACAGTCTGTGTAACCATACTTGGATTATACGATATTTTTCAAACTCGAAATTAACAAAAAAGCGGACAGCCGAGAGGCTGTCCGCTTTTCATTTCACAATTTATTTCTTCACCGATTTGTCCATAAGTTTTACCGCCCAATCCAAAAAAGTTTTTTTAAGTATGCGCGGATCAAAAGGTTTAAGAATTTTTATGGGCCAGCGTTCAATTTCGTCGGGGAAATTCTCGCACCGATTTAAAGCGATGGCAAACCAATAAAGATCAAAACCTGTATCTTTTTGCGCGGCTTGTTCAAGTAATTGATCGGGCGATTCGTTCTGCATAATGAAATACAAGTCCACTGCATCACGCGGCTCGGCACGCCCAAAATAAGCCAGCAATTTGTCCGTGCTTAAATCCGGATAATCATTGATGTAGATGCCTTCATTCGAAAATACAGGAGATTGAAACCGATAAGGCGAATCAAGCGCCAGGTCTATTTTCAAACTCTCATCGTTTTTCTCCACCAAAAGTTCGACAAATGTCGAAAAGCGGCGGACTACTTTGAGCGAAAGTCCCTTTTTCTGGCAGGCAGTTTCAATTTGATAAGATAACGGCAGGATGAGATTTTCGGTACCAGTGAAATAATCAAGATCAAACGAAAGACGGTGACCGAGGTAATATTCCGAAAGCGCAGTCCCACCGGCGAGATAGAATTGATTCTTGTCAGGCAGGCTGGCAAGAATTTCCATAAAATCTTTTTGGATGGGGGATAGCGTACCAAATCCCTTAACGATCTCTGCCATTTAAATACTCCAAATATCGCCGCCACAGGCTTTCGATCTCTTTTGGCAAATCCAACTGATCAAGTTCCTGCTTAATATCCGCAAGTTGGAGCGCGCGGATATCCTCCGCCCTGCCATGTATCAATGTTTGACGCAACAGCCAGCGTTTTTGGAACGGATCACTTAAGTTAATTGTGTCCGTGCTCCAGACCAGATGACGGGGGGGATGTACGATCATGATATTAAAAATATTACCATGAATTCTTCTGAAACCAGCAATTGCTTAAAATCAAAAAAGCGGACAGCCTCTCGGCTGTCCGCTTTTCATTTCACAAAATTATCTTTCTATCTACGCCATCCACTTGATGACCGCATCGCCGAACTCGGAGCATTTGATCTCCGTGGCGCCGTCCATCAGGCGGGCGAAATCGTAGGTGACGGTCTTGGCGGCCACGGCGCCTTCCATACCTTTGACGATTAAATCCGCGGCTTCGCCCCAGCCCATGTAGCGCAGCATCATCTCGCCGGAGAGGATCACCGAGCCGGGGTTGACCTTGTCGAGGTCGGCGTATTTCGGCGCGGTTCCGTGAGTCGCTTCGAAGATCGCGTGTCCGGTTACGTAGTTGATATTCGCGCCGGGCGCGATGCCGATCCCGCCGACCTGCGCGGCGAGCGCGTCGGAGAGATAATCGCCGTTGAGATTCAACGTGGCGATGACATCATAATCGCGCGGGCGGATGATCGTGAATTGCAGCGAAACATCGGCGATGGAATCTTTGATCAGCAGCATCTTCTTCCACTTGCCTTCGCCGTGCGTATCCCACAACTTCATGGCTTCTTCCACTTCACCATTAATATCATTTTGCTGATCGGGGCTCATCATATCGAAGCCGGGATCAATTGCCTTGGCGTTTTCTTCGATGCTCAGATTCGCGTTGGCTTCTTTATTTCCAAGAATCCAGGTCTCGCGCTCGGTGACAATACTGCCGCGGAATTCGCGCTTGGCGAGGGCGTAGCCCCAATCCTTAAACGCGCCTTCGGTGAACTTCATGATGTTGCCCTTGTGGACGAAGTTCACGCTGCGGCGATGATTATCCAGCGACCACTGAATCGCGGCGCGCACGAGTCTTTCCGTCCCTTCGACAGAAACCGGCTTGATGCCGATGCCCGCGGTGTCGGGGAAGCGCATCTTCGCGTATTCCTTGGGGAAGGCATCCTTGAACATCGTCATGAATTTTTTGTTGTCATCGGTGCCGTATTGGAATTCAATGCCGGTATAAATATCTTCGGTGTTCTCGCGGAAGATGACCATATCCACGTATTCGGGATGCTTCACGGGGGAAGGCACGCCCTGATACCAACGCACCGGGCGCTGACAAACATATAGATCTAAAAGTTTACGCAGCGCAACATTCAACGAGCGAATGCCGCCGCCGATGGGCGTGGTCAGCGGGCCTTTGATGCCCACCAAAAATTCCTTGAATGCCGTAATGGTTTCATCGGGCAGCCAGCTCTGGAACATCTTGAACGGCTTCTCGCCCGCATACACTTCCATCCAATGGATTTTGCGCGTGCCGCCATAAGCCTTCTCGACCGCCGCATCCAACACGCGCACCGAAGCGCGCCAGATATCGCGTCCGGTTCCGTCGCCTTCAACGAACGGGATGATCGGGTTGGCGGGAACATTCAACTTGCCGTTTTCAATTGTGATCTTCGCCCCATCTACGGGGACTGTAACGTTTACGTATGCCATTGATTGATTACCTCTTTTTGTGAAAATTTTAGCAGATTATAACAGCAGACTTTTCATCCTCTCAGTGACGATTGTCATGTCTGTCCGTCATTGCGAGGGCGCTCTTGTTCCTGCCCGAAGCAATCTCGTCGAGTTGGGGATTGCTTCGCCGCAAAGAACGCGGCTCGCAATGACGGATAATCACCCCTCGTGCCCATGCCGGTGATGAATATCCGGCGTGTGATCGTGACCGTGTTCGGCGACAGCATGTTCGTGCGCGTGCGAGTGAATCCCCGGCGTCGAGTCGTGCGCGTGGTCGGCATCCGCGTGGCTGTGCGCGTGGTCGTGATTGATCAGCGGATGAAGATGCTGATGTGTATGAACTTCATTCACCAGCAAATACGCGCCGCCCAGCATCAGCAATCCCGCGACAATAAAAAGCGCGGATGGGATTTCACGAAACATAAAAATGGACAGAACGACTCCCGCCAGCGGAGCGGTTCCGTACAACGCGCTGGTGCGCGCCGCGCCGAGTCCGCGCATCGAGCGGATGAAGAGGATGGTGCTCAACCCGTAGCAGATCCAACCGACGAGCATCGTCTCCAAAATGGTAACGATGGCTGGAAATTTATTGCCAAGTGAAGACGCGAGGATAAAAGAAAATACGCCCGCGATGATGCCCTTCCACGCCACGATCACGAGCGGATCTTTGCCCGAGATGTTGCGCGTGAAATTATTATCCACGCCCCACAAGACGCACGCGAGGACGATACCGAGCGCGCCGAACGATAACCCAAATCCACTGGTGAAATTGGCGGTGAGGAAAATACTCGCCAACGTTATAATTAATATCGCACTCCACGCGCGGCGGCTGATGGCTTCCTTGAAAACCAGCATTGCAATTAATGTCGTTGCCACGCCTTCAAAATTCAACAGCAGCGAAGCCGTGGACGCGGGCGTATGATCCAGACTCAGCATCAACACAATCGGCGCAGCGATCCCGCCGGAGATGATTGCGCCCGCCAGCCAGGGAAGATCCGCGCGGATGATCTTTGCCTCCACTTGTTGATTCCGATTACGAAGTTTTTGAATCCCCTTGATCAGCGCCAACCCCGTTCCGCTGCCGAGATATAAAAACGCCGCCAGAAAAATCGGGTCTATATCGCCCAACAACAATTTCAAGATCGGCGCGCTCGCGCCAAAAAACAGCGCGGCGAGTAAGGCTTGTAAAATAAAAGGAAGGGTTGATGTTTTCATTGTTTAGCCACGATTAAAAATTATGAGCCATATATTTTTAGCCACGAATTACACCAATTATACGAATTCTTTTTAAACAATTCGTGCAAATCTGTGTAATTCGTGGCACATTTAACCATGCTCGCTTACAAACTCTCTCATTTCCTCAAAGACTTTTTTACTTTCAAGGATCATCTCGCCCAGCGTCTGCGAGACGGCCAGAGGTCATCTGCGAAACGCGCGGAGATTACGCAACAACCTTGCTCAAAATCTTATTCCAATCCAACATCGTCTTGAGGTGTTCAACGGGAGCCTGTCCTTCGGGAATGTATCCCACAAACGAGCGGTTGTATTGATCTTCCTTGCCATCGTCGAGATGCCAACTCAGCGGCATCTTGAATGTCCCAACCGCGGAGGTGGCATTGTCGCCGCCGGGCAGCGCGGTTTCGTAGGTGATGACGGTCATGCCATCGGCGGTCTCAGCCACTTCTGCCACTGTCGCTTCGTGAATCCAGCGCAGCCATTGATTCTCGACGGTCTTGGTTTTATCCGCGTTGATGATCGTGCGCGAGCGCGTGGTCACATCTCCAAATTTATAAACCCACCCGCCAGATTTCCCTTTTCCGTTTTTAAATTCAGGCGGCAGCAAGCCGACCTTATCTTTTGTCTCAACCCACTTTGCGATCTGCCACGGGCTGGGTTCTTTGTTGACAAAGCGCAGCCACAAAATACTCGCGCCCTGGGTGTAATTTTTTTCCGAAGTCGGTTTCACATAATACGCGCCCGCCAGTTTATTTTCACTTTCGAGCGTGCTGTACCACTTTGGTTTTGGAGCCAACCCGCCGGGAGGAAGATGCCCGCGGAGGTGCTGGCAATGTTCGGCGGTTTCGTTGCAGACCGCGCGCGCCACGATCAACTCGTGCGTGCGTCCATGTTCATCGCGCCACGCGGACGGGTCGTGATTCTCCCACGCATCCATCACCGCGCGGATGTCGTTCGACTCTGGCGCGTTGCGCGCAGCATCCTCTTCGGGCGTGAGTTTTTCCCATTCCAAATCCGCGACCTCGGTCACGCGCAGCGGCGTGAAGCGCACAATTTCCTTCCACGCCCATTTCGGGAATGTGGATTTCATCTCGACTAATTTCTTCAACGCGTCTTCGGTGGTCAGCGTTTGAATTTCATAATTGACTTCTTCAGTTGATAATGCGATGAGTCCCGCGCGCTTGGTTTTCGGTCCGCTGGCTTTCACGCTGATTAAGTGCAGCGCGGCTTTATTCTTCCACTCTTCTTCTGCGGCGAGTGCGAGTTTTGGTTTATCCCCGCTGCCTGCGCCATATTGCTCAAGTTTTTGCTGGCAGCGTTTTTCGACCTGCGTATCATCCAACGCCTTGAGTGCGCGCTCCACATCCAATATGCGCAGACGGATGATTAAATCCTTCGGGTCAACCCACGAGCCGTGCGCGCTCGCGTAGCGCATCCCCGAAAAATGCACGACCATATATTGCAGCCATTGCGGAAATCGCTGCGGCTCTTTCATGAAGCGCTGATTAATTTCATCCAGCAATTCATATTGATTTTTATTTGCAACAGACTTTGTATACTCTTCCACTTTTCCATATACAATATCGCGCACAGTCACTTTTTGATCGGATGGAAAGTTGATCAGGAAATTTGCTTCGGGAGTTGCAAAACTCGGGTCGGCTTTGGAGAGTTTGTACCACGCCAGTTTGCGTGCCTCGATTTTGTCATACGTGGCAAGGAACGCGCGCAGTTGCGCCATCTCCTGCTCAGCCATCGGCAGCGTGATGCTTTCCTTCGCGGCGAGTTCTTTGCCCTCGGATTCATATTTCTCATGCGCGGGATCCATGACCTCATGTCTGCGCTTGCGCGATTTGACCCAATCGCGGATTCCGTCGCGGTGTATTTTCCAATTCGCGATGATGCCCTCCACAAAACTGCGCTCCCCGCGAATATCCTTGGGCCAGCTGCCCGCGAACAGCGCGTGGAGATTGTTGATCTCGGTCATTTCGGCTTCATCAATCGGATTGAATTTGCGATAATACGCGCGGACATCGCTTATTAAAAAATATTCCTTCAAAAATTTGTAAGTCTTATAAGCCGTAATCGCGTTCGCTTCCCATACATTTTTATACGCCTGCACTTCATCCACCAGCGTATTGATGTCCTTATCCTTGTACTGCGCCCAAACATCGACCTCCATGTAATAGATGAGGAAGTCGCGCAGTTTCACCTCGCGCATGGGATAGATCGTCTTGCACAAAAATTCGTTCTGCCATTGAAAATAGAGCGGGGCTGCCATAAGATTTTCTCCTGTATTTAAATGATGGTTTAATTTTAATCGAAAAATCACACCAGATTGTTAAATAACTGTAGCGCGAGATTTATCTCGCCTCGCAATCCTTTTAAGAGCGACATAAATGTCGCGTTACAAAAACCGAAGGCGTTATGTTAAGCCAGTTAAAACAGATGACATGCCTTGATTCATAAAAACATGATACCTAATCTCTGTGGCCTCTGCAGCAAAAGGACTTTTGCAGGAGGTCAAATGAGAATTGCCGGCAAACCCTATGCCATCTCTCAGGGTTAACGCTTGTATGATATCTATCCTCTTTCCTCTGCTCGGTTATCTCTCTGGATCACTGCCCTTCTCGGTATGGATCACGCGCCTCGTCAAAGGCGTGGATGTGCGCGACGGCGGCTCCGGTCACGCAGGAGCGACGAATACGCTGCGTCAAGCCGGGTTTGGCTGGGGCGCGCTGGTCTTTGTGCTGGACATGGCCAAGGGATTTATTCCGATCTATCTTGCTTTGGGCCGCAACGATATTCCGCGCTACGTGGTTGTCATCACAGCTGTCTGCGCGGTGCTCGGGCATTGCTTCCCCGTCTTCGCGCAATTCCGCGGCGGGATGGGGTTGGCAACTGCGGCCGGATGCGTGCTCGCGATCAATCCGCTTTCGGTGTTGGTTTGCATCGGCTTGCTTGTGGTCTGCATTTTGATCGTCCGGCATGCTGCGCGCGCGAGTGTCTTGGGGGGCGTCCTGGCTGCGCCGGCGTTATGGCTGCTAAACATCCGCGACCTTTCATTTTGGACGGCAATGGGCGTCGGGGTTGTCATTGCATTAAGATTCCTGATAAATTGGAATCGTCAATATCAGGAGTTGTGGTTGGATCGGGAGCGGACAGAAAAAAAATCGGGATGAGAATCTACGTTTTCTGCATCTCTGCTGTTTAAAAAAGAGACGCGGGATTAATCCCGCGTCTCTAATCATTCCCCAGTATCCAATCCAGGATACCGTATTTTTTTTTTGTGCTGCCTTCAGTATTTGGCACAGTCAGGATTACCACAGTGATATTATCGTGCCCGCCGCGGTGATTGGCCAAATTGACCAAAGCCTCTGTCGCGGCGGTGATATCCACCTTTGCGCGGATCGTGTCGCGGATTTCATCATCCCACACCAGGTCGGTCAGGCCGTCGCTGCACAAAAGGATGATATCACCCGCTTCGAGATAAAAACCCTGATTACGCTCTGATTCTTCCCGGCTTTCAGAATCATCCACGCGTAGACGAAAATCCACCTCGGGCAATTTTGCGCCGCCCAAATGCCTGCGGATGACGTGCTGATTCGGGTGGTCATACATCTGCTCGGCAGTGATGATTCCCTTTTCAAAAGCTTCCTGCACCCAGGTATGGTCAACGGTCAGGCGCTGAATTTGTTTTTCGCGTAAAAGGTAAATGCGCGAATCGCCCACATAAGCTGTATATAAATGATTCTCAATGACCCAAACACAGGCGCAGGTTGAGCCCATTCCTTTGCGCTCTTCATTTTCCGTTGCGTTTTGGATAATGGCAAGGCTTGCTTCATGAATTGCCTGCTCAAGTATTTTTGCGGGTCTTTTCGCATTGCTCTCTGCAACTTTTTTTGTAATATAACTGACCGCGAGTTCCGCGGCGATCTCCCCCGCTTTATGTCCGCCAATACCATCGGCAACAACGGCAAACACCGACAGGCGCGGATCTTCCTCACTTAACTGGAAAGATGAAACTTCATAGCGGTCTTCATTGTTCTTGCCTGACATGCCCGCATGACTGAGTGCTGCAATGTGAAGATGGGGAAATTTGGAACGGATCATTCTTCAATGGTTTGTATAGTGATGGTTGGCTTTGAAGTTTCAGGCGGTGTCTTAAGCGTGAAACGATACATCAATTGTCCGAAGTGTACCATATCACCATGCGCCAGCCGCAAACCCTCGCGCGCGACAGGCCCGTAATTCACCCATGTTCCCGCAAGCGAATTGCTGTCTTGCAGCAAATACCCGCCGTCATCGGTTTGGCGTATGCGCGCATGGATGGATGAAATGGATGGGTCATCCATGATCTGCGTGCATTGCACGGGATCGGTGCCGAAGGTAATCTCACTCCCCACCAGCAGGATCGGCGCGACTGGCGCAGCCTGACCATCAGAAGTCAGGCGCATCAGCATCGCGGCCGCATCTTTTTTCGACTGCGATGCTGATCCTGTTTTTCTGGATATGACGCGCGGCAGTTTAACTGTGCTCACTGGCCTGGTCGCTAAAGGAACGGTTGCATCGGTAACCGCCTGCACAGACTGAGTCAAAGGGTTGGCCTCGGCGCGGCGCGCCTCTTGCACAGCGCGGATTGAAAATACGCGTAAACGTCCGCTTAAGAGGATGGAGAAAAGAATCAGGCCCGCGAGAATGATCGCGCCAAAAGTAAGCTGCGTGCGATATTTTGCCAGCATCCCAAGTCCGCCGCTTAATGGGCGAACAACCGTAATCGTGATCGGAACGGGCATGCTTGTTTTTTGCAAACCGAGAACATCCACAGCCTCGACCATGATCTGATGTTCGCCCGTTTTTTTGTATGAGGTAATGTCCCACGAAAACACATCGAACGGCGCGGAAGTGTTCTCGTCCATGATGGCGTTATCCACATACAAGGTTGTACGCGTTAACGGACGCGGATGTCCATCTGGAAATTCGATGATGATCTTGATCTCCTGCTCGGATGGCAAAAGGATATCCGTGTTAAACGGATCATCCTCAGGCGCGCGGCGCGTGATCTTGATATCGTTCGTTAATGGGAAGGGATTCGGCGGCTGAATATCCACGCTGAATTTTTGTTCAAGTGAATCCAATGGACCCGATGGGAGGTTAACCCTTGCAATGAGGCGATGGTCGCCTGCCGCATTCAGTCGTGATAAATAGCTAAGCGCGTACACTCTTCGCAATGAGGAAAAATAGGCTTCGGGGTCGGGGAAGCGTTCGACACCCGAATATGTAAATATCGTTCCGCCGGTTTGGATGGCGAGGTTGTTGAACGCCGCCGCGCTGGTGGTCTTGAAGGTTGTTTCAAGATCAACGAACCAGACGAAGATGCGAATGTGGTTTTCAAGCGCGCGCTGCAATTGCGCATCAAGGGTTGCCGCGAGGTCGATGTCATCCATGTACGGGGTGATGAGCAGGATGGCGCGCTTCATACCCACGCGCGGAGTCTGCGCGGTGACAACATCCATTGCGGTGGTGAGAGATAACAGGTTGGGAGTTGCCGCGCGGAAATCTGGTTTAAAGCCTTCAAGCCCAACGATGAAATCCGCGGCGCTGGCGTGATTGATGACAGGTCCCGCCTGGCTGACGAGACTCATATCATCGGGCAGGTCGGCGGGGAGTTTCGCTGCCCACTCCACTAATATTTGCGAGGCGTGGTCAAAACGTGATAATTGTGTCGGGTCGCGCACATCCAACTGCGGACCTTGATTGACGGCGACGACCAGCTGCAAGGGAATCGCCATCTCGGTGAGAGCATCAACCTGGAGAGGCTGACCATCTTCGTAAACAGTAACCGCTTCGGGCTTGAGTGCAGACGCGAAAGTTCCGCGCGCGTCGAATACATCCAAAAATGTGGAAATTTTCGGGAAGGCGGAAATATCCGCGGGGTAGAGATCCGCAAAGGCAAGGCTTTGTTGCTGCGCCAATACATCGTGCACGGCGCCGAGCAAAAGACTCAAACTTAAAAGCAGAGCAAGGAACTTACGCATTTGCCTCAACAAAAATGGGCGCGTCAACTTTGGGCGTGGTCAGGCGCATAAAGGTCAACGTCCACGCGGATTGGATGTAGGCGGTCAGGATGCCATTCAACACGAGGATAAATGGAAGATATGCAACGACACAAGCAATGCCAATCCATATTCCGATGTTGGCTCCGGAGGCTGCGCCAAAAATGATCGGCAGTACCGCAATGATAATTGGAAGGGCAAAAATAAAACCGATGATGCCGCTGCCAAAGCCAAGAATAAGCGCCATGATAAAGATCGCGCCCGCGTTACTTTTTGCAACTTCCCAGCCGCGTTTGAATCCTTCGAACATGCTGAGGTCTTCAAGCACGATGGCAGCGTTGGCTTGTTCCAAAACGATGCTGACCACGATGGCAGCCGGAATTAGAATGCAGAGCAGCGGAAGGATGCACAGGAAGCCGACGCCTGCCGTTACGATACCCACCAGGACAAGCGGAGCAATGATAACAAGAACGATCAAGCCAATCAAAAACGAAAGTCCGAATACGCGCCAGAAGTAGGGCAGGCTTTCAGAGAACAGTTCGCCAAAGCCGAGACTCTCCGCGCCTTTTTCCGCTTTGTACGTTCCTTTGATGAGAGCGATCTTTCCGACAAAGCCAAGTATCGCGAATATGATCGAAAGCAGAATGATAAAAATGACAACAACGACAATGATCCACACATTATCCTTGAGCCATTCAGTAGCGCGCGCAAATTGGTAACTGTATTGGTCGGTGTTTGATCCGCCATTGAAGCCGGAATTTCCGCTCCCGCCATTTCCACTGCCGCTGCTATTACCGCGCGCGCAGCTGGCAAGAATGCCGAAGATCCACAATATTTTATGCTTCCAGATTATTTGCCAGGCGCGCGTGAGGACTTCACCGAAATTAAAGTTCATGGGATTCTCCTTTCAATCGTAAATCACAAATCGTCAATCGTAAATTGCCTTACTCCCATTCAATGGTAGCAGGGGGTTTACTCGTAATATCATACACTACTCGATTGATTCCTTCCACCTCGTTGACGATACGATTTGCCAATTTCGCGAGCAGATCGTGGGGCAGGCGCGCCCAATCGGCAGTCATGAAATCCTCGGTGGTCACCACACGGATCGCGGCGGCTTCCTGATACGTGCGCTGGTCGCCCATCACGCCTACGGATTTAACCGGCAGCAAAACGACAAACGCCTGCGAGGCTTTTCCGCCTTTACCCAAGAATCCTTCTCTGGATAATTCTTCCTGCAGGATGTAATCAGCGGCGCGGAGTCTGGACACGCGCTCGGGAGTACACTCCCCCAAACAACGCACCGTCAAACCCGGACCGGGGAAAGGCTGCCGCCAAACGAGATTTTCCGTCAACCCGAGTGCTTCGCCGACCAAGCGCACTTCGTCTTTGAAAAGATAGCGCAGCGGCTCGACGAGTTCAAATTCCATATCTTCGGGAAGTCCGCCGACGTTGTGATGCGTTTTGATTCTCTCGGCTTTGTTGCGATCCGGCGCGGAAGATTCAACCACGTCGGGATAAATCGTTCCCTGCACCAGAAACTTTGGCTTGCCCAATTCCTTGGCTTCTTTCTCGAACAGACGAATAAATTTCTCGCCCACGATTTTTCGTTTTTGTTCCGGCTCGGTTACACCAGCCAGCGCGAAAAAAAATTCTTCGCTGGCGTCGATGGCAACCAACTCCGCGCCGAGCCCATTGCGAAACGCGGAGACAACTTCCTCGCCTTCTTTGTGGCGCATCAGTCCCGTATCCACGAACATGCAGACGAGTTGATCGCCGATTGCCTTATGAACCAGCGCCGCCGCAACCGAAGAATCAACTCCGCCCGAAACCGCCGCGAGCACGCGTTCCTTGCCAACCTGCGCCTGAATTCTTTTGACGCTTTCTTCAATAATGGATAACGGAGTCCACTCAGGTTTGACATTGCAAATATCAATCGCAAAATGTTTGAGCAATTCAGTTCCATTCGGTGTGTGATGTACTTCGGGATGAAATTGCACGCCGAAATATTTTCGCTGCATATCGCCCATCGCCGCGAAGGGACTGTTTCCGCTTTTGGCGAGTGCGATAAACCCTTCGGGCATCCTGGTCACTTTATCGCCGTGCGACATCCACACACGGGAGAGATTAGAGATTGGAGTATTAGAGATTAGTGGTTCGATTTCAGCATAACCGTATTCGCGTTGCGCAGACGAATCAACTTGACCGCCCAGTGCATGAGTCAATGCCTGCATGCCGTAGCAGATTCCCAAAATGGGCAGGCCTGATTCCAAAATAAATTTTTGGATATACGGCGCATCTTTTTCGTAGACGGATTTTGGTCCACCCGAAAGAATGAAGCCTTTGGGATTGATGGCGAGAATTTTTTCCTGCGGCGCATCCCAGGGGAAAAGTTCGCAGTAAACATTGACTTCACGCACGCGCCGCGCAATGATCTGCGCGTATTGCGAACCGAAATCGAGAATGGCAATGGATTGGGTCATGGGGAGTCCTATGTCGAAGGTTGAAGGTCAAAGGTTACAGGTTGTGGATTGGGATTTTGACCTTCAACCTGCAACTTTAAACCTTTGACTTTTAGTATCCGAGATCAAATGAAAATGCAACTGCGGAAAATCCTGAAACTCGCCGCCGTTGACGATGAGACGATAAGCGGGGAGTTGAAATTCATCCACAAGGCTTTGGGCTGTGACGTATAAATCGGTGAGAAATTCTGTGTCGCGGGCATCCAATTCTTTCAACGACCTCACCGCCTTTTTGGGGACGATCAATACATGAAATGGATACGACGGTTTGGGATGATGAAATGCCATCAACGTTTTTGTCTCACGCAGGCGTTTGACGGGAATTGCAAAACTCATGTGGGCAAATATCCAACCGATGAATTTAATAACTCACCTTACGCAGGACTCAATCCCGAAGAGATGGCATGATTTGTGCCATAAAAACATGACACCCCTTCGGGGTTATCGTGCCGATCTTATGAAAATCTATAATCATTCCACTCCTTCGGAGTTTTGCTTGCGTAAGGTGAGTTAACGACAATTGGACTCCAAAAAACACGCTTCATTCAACCTTGCAACTTTCAACCTTCAACCGCTATTCCACAAACGTGATTTTGTTATCATCCAGCGACTTAATGCACGCGAGCGATTCAATCGGCACGCCGAGGGATTGCAATGCTACGCGTCCGCCTTCGAAATCTTTTTCGATCAACGCGCCGATGCCGACGATCTTCGAGCCGGAGGCTTCAGCCAAACGCGCCAGGCCGAGAATGGTCGCACCGGAAGCGAGGAAGTCATCAATGATCAAAACTTTTTCTCCGTTGGCAAGATACTCGGGTGAGATGATCAACTCGACCATGCGTCCCTTTGTGTGCGAAGGCGCGAGGGTGAGATAAACCTGATCGGGCATGGTGATGGGTTTTGTTTTGCGGGCGTATACGACCGGCAAGCCAAGATGAAACCCCGTGGTCAGCGCCGGCGCGATGCCGGAAATTTCGGCGGTGAGAATCTTCGTCGCGCCGACATCCGCAAAGCGTTTGGCGAATTCGCGTCCGCAGGCATCCATCAATGCAGGATCAACCTGATGATTGACAAACCCATCCACTTTGAGAATCCCACCACCCAAAACACGGCCATCTTTCAAAATACGATCTTTCAATTGCTGCATATCATGTCTCCGTTTGACTGGACATTTTTTTTGTATTGTACTTCGTTTTCGGAGCACAAAGTCTCCCGACTTTGGAGCAAAATCTGCAGGTTGTGTGCAGCAAAACATGTCAGGCTGTTTGCTCCCTGCGCCGTCCCCGGCGCAGGGATTCCTCACAAAACGCCGTCGAGGACGGCGGCTGGAGCATAGGTAAGTCTCCCGACTTTGGAGCAAAATCCAGAGATTTTGCAGCCCAATTTCTTAAAATAGTTTGTGTTAGAATCTTTTGCGTGAATGATAATTTAATTTTATTATTGGCATCCAATTCACCGCGCCGCAAGGAATTGCTGGCGCTTGGCGGACTGAGTTTCCACGCTGCCGGTGCGGATGTGGATGAGACTCCACTCGCGGGAGAAATGCCTGGCGATTACGTCATCCGCCTCGCGCAGGTGAAGGCGCGCGCATTGGTGGAAAAAGCGCATGGCGAGCAGATTCTGATCGGGTCGGATACAACAGTGGCGGTCGATAATTCCATCCTCGGCAAACCGGCGGATGAAGCCGAAGCCGAGCGGATGTTAAAACAATTACGCGGGCGCACACATCAGGTTTATACCGGCGTCGCGATTTATCGCGCCCGCGATGAAAAAATGTTCACCGAATTGTGCGTGACGGATGTTCCGATGCGCGCGTATTCGGATGACGAGATCGCGGCGTATATCAAAACCGGCGACCCGCTGGATAAAGCGGGCGCGTATGCCATTCAACACGCGGAGTTTAATCCCGTTGAAACGATGCGCGGATGTTACGCCGGTGTGATGGGGCTGCCTTTATGTCATCTGGCGCGCGCGCTCAAAAAAATGGACGCAACTTTTGCAGTGGATATTTCGTCTGCGTGTCAGCGTTTTTTGAAATATGAATGTCCGGTTTCGAGCGCGATCCTGCGCGGAGAATAAATAGACTTCATCGAAAATAAAATTTTCAGCTACGAATTCCACAAATTGACGCGAATTTTCCTGAATTTCTTCGTGAAATTTGCATAATTCGTGGCAAAAAAAGAAGACAAAATAATTACCGATAAAGTCTATTCTGTAGCGGAGATTTATCCCGTCAAGGCTAAAGTGCGACATAAATGTCGCGGTACAAAACAAAAAGGAAAAGAATGAAAGTTTTACGTTGGATCAATTTTATTTTAATCATAATGCTTTTATCAGCATGTGGTTCTACCAGCGGGACAGGCACTCCCGGCGCTCCGCTTATCAAAAACCCCTTTGCCCAGGATACGCCCACGCCCCTGCCGACCGCGCCGGTGAACATCACCCCCGCGCCGGATGCAAAAGTGGCTGTGAATGAATATCTAAAAGCGTTGCAAAGCGACGGCTATGACAGCATGTACAACATGCTGACTCAGGCGAGTCGTAACGCGATCACGCTCGAAGATTTTTCAAAACGATATAACGAAGCCTTAAATAAAATGAGCGCAGCCAGTATTGAATACTCGATCAACTCATCGCAGATCAGCCCGTTCCGCGCGGAGGTGGCTTATAGCGTTACTTATCGCACCATCCTCGCGGGCGATATTCAGCGCAATATCGTCATGCGTCTTGAAAATGAAAGCGGCGCGTGGAAAATAATATGGGACGACAGTTTGATCCTGCCGGAACTCGCGGGCGGAAATGTTCTCGCGATGGAATACAGCGTCCCTGCGCGCGGGAATATCTATGACCGCAGCGGAAATCCGATCGTTTCCCAGTCAGATGCCTACGCCTTTGGAATCCAAACCGACCAGATCGATTACAAAGTAGTCAACACGCTCGTCGAGGATGTTGGGCGGCTGTGCGGATATGACCCCCTGTACATCCGCAGCCAAATTGATGCTTTAGGCCCCGGCTATTACATGCCCATGTGCGAAGGTACAAAAGATGAAGCCGTGCGCCTGTTGGCTGTGAATCCCGGCGGACTGGTCATTTCGAAATACAGCTCGCGCTATTATTTCAAGACCGGACTCGCGCCGCAAGCGGTGGGATATACACTCTCGATCTCGCCCGAAGAATTTAATGCCTACCGCCGACTCGGCTACGATGGCAGTGAAAAAGTCGGGCAGGCGGGAATCGAAAAATGGGCGGAGCAATATCTCGCGGGAAAGCATGGCGGCATTCTGCGCGTGGTCAGCCCCAGCGGGCAGATCATCTCCACGCTGGGACAAAGCGCGCCGCAAGCCGCTGACTCCGTTTACTTGACGGTTGACGAGAACATGCAGTATTACGCCCAGCAAGCCGTGGAATATTTCCGCGGCGCGGTGGTGGTTATGGAAGTGGATACCGGCAGAATTGTCGCGATGGCATCCGGGCCGGATTTTGACCCGAACCTGTTTGAACCCGCCAACCCGAATAATGCCGGATTAACCGACTTGTTGAATAACGCAAGCCAGCCGCTTTTGAATCGCGCCGCGCAGGGGCAATATCCGCTTGGCTCGGCGTTCAAGCCGATCACCATGGCTGCCGCACTCGAAAGCGGATTGTATGAGAAAGATACCCCATACGATTGTCAGTATGAGTTTAAAGAGCTGCCTGACCGCGTTCTTTACGACTGGACGTATGAGCATTGTCAGCAGGCAATCGCAGCAGGCGAGTTTTGCGATGACTCATCCACCAGACCTTCAGGTTTGCTGACTTTGCAGCAAGGTCTGATGCGTTCATGTAACCCATACTTCTGGCACATTGGCCTTGACTTATATAATTTTGACCGCAAAGGCGATATCGCAAAAATGGCGCGCGCGTTTGGGCTCGGCGCCCGCACCGGTATCGAGCAGTTACCCGAAGCCGCCGGACAAATCATTGACCCGGTCGCAGATGTGGATGCGGTCAATCAATCCATTGGTCAAGGTGACATGCTCGTTTCGCCTTTGCAGGTTGCAACCTTCATGGCGGCCATCGCAAACGGCGGAACTTTATATCGTCCGCAGATCGTGGAGAAAGTTCAACCCGTGGATGGCAGCCCGAAGCTGATCTTCAAACCCGAAGCGCGCGGCACACTCCCCCTGCGCGCCGCGAATTTGGATATCTTGCGTGAAGCCTTATTGATGGTCACGAACGAGCCAAAAGGCACAGCCAGTTTTGCCATGCGCGGTTTGCAATTTCAAGTAGCAGGCAAAACCGGTACCGCCGAATCCGGCAACGGCAAGTCACACGCGTGGTTTGCGGGTTATACATTGAACAAAGAAGGCACTCAACTTCCAGACCTCGCCATTGCGGTCATCGTGGAAAATATCGGCGAAGGTTCAGAATATGCTGCGCCGATCTTCCGCGCCATGGTGGAAACATATTATTTCGGCAGCCCGGCAGTGATTACACCCTTTGGCAAAATCGGCGATCCGCCTAACACGCCCACGCCGTAATTTCAAAATGAATAATGTCACTGCGAGCCGCTCTTTGGCGAAGCAGTCTTAATGTGACATGGGATTGCTTCGTCGGGGAGAACGCCCTCCTCGCAATGACATATAAAAAACATAGGTAAACATTTGACAAACGAAATGTACAAACATGGATTAATCATCAAAGCCCAATCTGGTTTCTTTACAGTGGAGACCCGTGAGGGCTTTGTTGTTTGTCAGCTACGCGGAAAATTAAAGCAGGGCAGAGCCACCGGTGATATTGCCGCGCTGGGCGATCATGTGCAATTCACCCTGCTGACCGATGGAAGCGGCGTGATCGAAAATGTCGAGGAGCGCGAGCGATCCATCATCAGACTCGATCCGCGCCCGCAGGGGATGTATCGTCAAATTTTGCTGGCGAATTCAGATCAGGCCATGTTCGTATTCGCGTGCGCGAATCCAAGTCCCAAGTTGAGAATGTTGGATCGCTTTCTGGTCGTCACTGAAAAACAAAGCATCCCGGCTGTGATCATTGCGAACAAGATTGATCTTGTTGAAAACGCAAAAGAGATGTTTGAGGTTTACGAATCAATCGGCTATCGCGTGATTTATACATCTGCTAAAACAGGCGCGGGCCTGGATGAATTTCAAGCGCAGTTGCAAAATAAAATCAGCGCGCTGGCGGGTCCCAGCGGTGTGGGAAAATCCAGTTTGCTAAATGCGATTCAACCCGGGCTGGGGCTGGCTGTGAACGAGATCAGCACCGCGATGAAAAAAGGCCGGCACACCACCGTCACGCGCCAGATGTTTCCGCTCGAAGGCGGCGGATATGTGGCGGATACGCCCGGCTGGAAAAGCCTTGCGCTGTGGGATACCGAGGCCGTTGAGATGGACGCATACTTCCCCGAGCTGCGCGAGCTTGTACCGCATTGTCAATTCAGCGATTGTTCGCATGTCCATGAACCGGGCTGCGCCGTGTTGGCAGCAGTCAAAAGCGGAAAAGTCCGCGCGGAAAGATATGATTCGTATTTGAGATTGCGGGCGGGGCAGGAGTAACAATTTACGATTTTTGATTGACGATTTACGATTGCTTCAGTGATTTACACCTAACACTCCATACTTGACACCTAACACTTGACACTTGATACTTACCTCAATGACAGATAACTGGAACATCCTCGGACACGAATGGGCAGTGGATATGCTTCGCCAGCATGTAGCGCGCGGCGATGTGCGCCACGCCTATCTTTTTAGCGGACCTCCCGGCCTGGGTCGACGCACGCTGGCATTGCGCCTCGCGCAGGCATTGAACTGCACACAACCCATCGCCGCCGGAACTCCCTGCGGAACATGCCGCGATTGCCGGCAGATCGAAAATATGCAGCACCCCGACATGAATGTGATTCAGGCGCTCAACGATGACAGGCTCGCCAAAGAAAGCGGCACGCTCAAAGTCGATCAGGTGCGCGAAGTGCAGCATTCATTATCGTTGCGACCTTATCAATCAAAATATCGCGTGGCATTGTTTTTGCGTTTTCAAGAAGCAAATGATAACGCCGCGAATGCGTTACTCAAAACTTTGGAAGAAGCCCCCGCGCACGCGATTTTATTACTCACCGCCGATAATCCCGAGCAACTTCTGCCCACCATTATTTCGCGCTGCGAGATATTGCGCCTGCGCCCGCTGCCCATCAGCGCCATCGAAGCGGATCTGATCAAGCGCGGCGTGGATGCAGAGCGCGCGCGGCTGCTCGCCCACATCTCCGGCGGGCGTCCCGGTTACGCGCGCAGACTCGTGGATGATGTTACTCTGCTGGAAAAACGCGAAGAACGTTTGAACGATATGCAAACTTTATTGCCCGCCTCGCGCGTTGAAAAATTCGCCTACGCTGATAAACTCGCAAAAGATAAAGACGTGATGCGTCAGGTCATTTTGATCTGGCTCTCCTACTGGCGCGATGTGATGCTGCGCGTCGCGCAGGCGGATACTCCGCTCACCAATATTGACCTGAACATGGAAATCGAATTCCTCGCGGGCCGCCTCGATCTGCCCACCGCGCGGCGCGTGGTCAGTGGTTTGGAATCCGTGCTGGAGAAGATGGATAAAAATGTGAATTCAAGGTTATTGGCGGAAGTGCTGTTATTGGATCTGCCAAAGATTTAATTTTTTAAATGCAAAGACCCCGAAGAAAAGTTTGCGCTTTTCTTCGGGGTCTTTTTTGTATCTTTTGAAAAATTATCGGATCGCGTAACTGATACTGATGAGCAGGAAAATAATGAACGTGGAACCCATCACCCACATCACGATCTGTCGCGCCTGCTCCCGCGCTTCGTGATCGACTTTTCCTTGTCCCCAGACAAAACGGGATTCGGGTCCGAACATGATGCGGAACGCGTTGGGTCTGTATCCAAGGAAGTCCACCGCGATGCCGCTCAAGACCATTAAAGCGGACGCAAAGGTGTACGCAAAAAACATCAAACGCCCGCCGGGTGTGGTAAACCAACCCGCCGAGGTGGTGAGTTGTGTGACGTAGGTCTTGATCATAAAAAACAAAGGAATGACGAACAGCCAGAAAATAATGGTGGGCGTGCGATTTCCGCGCGGGATGCTGTAGATGAGGTCTTCCAATTTATTAATATAATCGGTTGCCCATTTGCGGTCTTCCGATTTCACGCGCAGTGTGATCCTGTCGGAGCGGGTATCCCAGAAATCTTTTTGCGGGATATTGAAGATCACGCGGATATTCCAATTTTCAAGCGGAGATTTCACCGCGTCGCCGTCAATGTGCGCGTTCTGATCCACGAACTGCGCTTCCATGACGAGTTGGATGATGTTGAGTTTCTGTACATCCAGATCGTGGGTGACATCTTCAAGCCGTTTGGTTTGAAAATAACGGAAGTCCGAGTTGACAATGGTGTAGACGAGCTCGGCAGGCGCAGGAAAACGCTGGGCGGCGTTTTCCATCATCTTGTGGAAATTTTTTAAGCCGTCCTCTGTCAGGACAAAATTTTTGTAATACGTTTCTTCAACGCCTGTGGTTAATGACATATCCGCTCTCGTTTATGTAGCGCGAGATTTATCTCGCGCCGTGCAAAGCGACACGCTTTGCGTGTCGCAGTACCATTATTTCAACAAATCTTTCAACACAGAGAAGGGCGAGTCGCCGTCATCCTGGTTATGTCCGCAGTCTTTTTCGTTCAGGTTTTGACCGCATTCCATGCAAAGCCCCTGACATTCGGGGCTGCAGATCGGGCTGATGGGGATTTCGAGCAGTGCATAATCGCGCAGGAGTTCGGTGAGGTCAATGTGCGCATCTTCAGGGAGGATGAGTTCTGCGTCGGTTTCGGAGCGGTCATCGAAGGCGTATAGTTCGGTGAACGACCATTCGAGATTATGCTCAAAATCGGTGAGACAGCGAACACATTGGAGGGTGATATCCGCGCTGAAATCGGCTTGCATGACCAAGCCTTGTGGAGTGCGTCCAACATTGACGTTACCGGCAATGTCGCGCACCTCGAAATCATCGCCGAGTTTGACCTTGTCGAATTCAAACGGGAAATCGTGACTGCGTCCGATCTCCTCGTGGGCGATGAAACCGACATTAATACGAAAGGGTTTTTTAGGGCTGGGCATGGGGGTTAGGGATTAGGGGTTAGGTAATTAGGGATTAGGAAAATGCCTAATCACCCAATTGACGAATTACCTATCAACTATATTTTTCGATCCACAATATATCTGGCGAGATTTTCAAGCGCGTCGCGTTCAATGCTTCTTTCGAAAGTATTGAGTATGGCGAGAGCGCGGTCAACGTGCTGTTCGGCTTCGACCATTGCTTTTTTGGTACAGCTGCTCGAGCGGATATTCTCCACGAGACGGTTCATATTTGCGTTGTTCGTCCAGCCGCCGTTGGGCAGGGAGAGCACATCGAGGTCGTCGGGGTTGATTTCGGCGTAGTAAATCGCGGGCAGGGTCACAAGTCCGTTCAGCAGGTCGGATCCGAGCGGTTTGCCGACGGCGTTTTCGTCGCCGTTGAAATCGAGGATATCATCCACGATCTGGAACGCCATGCCGATCTGATAACCAAAGTCGCGCATGGTTTCGATGACGCTATCATCCACCGGGCTGACCATTGCCGCGGCGCGCGCGGTCATCTCAAACAACGACGCGGTCTTGGCATAAATGCGCTTGTAGTAATTATCGCGATTGATCAATCCGCGCGATATAAACATCTGCGTCAGCTCGCCGTTGACGATGACCGCCAGCGTCTCGGAAAATAATTTCATCAACGGCAGGTGATCGGTTTCGGCGGCGAGTTTGGCGGCGCGCGCAAAAAGGAAGTCGCCGGTCAAGACAGTGGCGGGCGGCGACCAGCGCGCGTTCAACGTGGCCATGCCTCTGCGCAGCAACGCACCATCAATAAGATCATCATGCACAAGTGTGGCGGTGTGAAGCAATTCCACAGCCGCGCCGAGGGTGACGGTTTTTTCGACGGGCGCACCCAACATGTTCCCAACGAGCAAACTGAGGGTCGGTCGGACGCGTTTTCCGCCAGCCGCCATTAAATGATCAAGAGCGGCACGCAAATCGGCATGAGATTCATCCGCCTGGGTCCGCATTCGTTCTTCAACGAGTTTAATTTCTTCTAGTACAGGTGATATAAAAGGTACTGCGCTCAAATCAGTCTCCCCATGCGAATAGCCGCGCCGCGTTAGCGGCAGTAAGGTCGGCGATCTCCGCAGGGCTTTTTAAATGGATTTCTGCTATTTTATCAGCAATATGCGTCACATAGGCAGGTTCGTTTCTTCTACCCCGATGCGGAACAGGCGGCAAAAAAGGCGAGTCGGTTTCGATGAGAATCCTATCCAGCGGCAATTGCTTGATAATTTCGCGTTTTTTTTCCGCTTTGGGATAAGTGACCGGACCCGTAACGCCGATATAAAAATTCAACGCCAGTGCTTTTTGCGCAGTTTCAAGAGTCCCATTGAAAGAATGCAGCACACCGGGTCTTTCTTTTAGCGAGTCACTCAAACCACTTTGCCATTCACTTAAAATTTCAAGCAAATCCACCGAGGCTTGCCCGAACCACTCATCATTCTCTTCGCGCATGTGCAGGATAACCGGCTTATTGATTTCCTTTGCAAAGGCAAGTTGTTCTGTGAGTCTCTCGCGTTGAACGGCGCGCTCCTCAACATCCTTGACCCAATAATAATCAAGCCCAATTTCTCCAATGGCAACAACCTTCGGATGAAGCGCGAGTTCTTTTACTTCTTCAAAAGTCTTTGGCGTGAATTCCTTTAAGTCGGTTGGATGAAAGCCCACGGCTGCATACACCCCCGAATTTGACTCTGCCAGCTGAACCGCATCCTTACTTGAGCGATGATGCAGCCCCGGCACCAGTATTCGGCTCAGCCCCGATTCTGTCGCGCGCAAAATCACCTCCGCGCGGTCGGCGTTGAATTTGTGATAATCAAGATGACAATGCGTATCGGTTAATTTCATGGTCATAAAATTATATCAGCCTGAATGCTGCTTCGATTTCCGCTGAAAATATATCCCGCCGAAAAATATGATCGCCCACAAAGCAAGGATAATCGCCGCCATTTGCGCAAAGGGCAGCTGCCCGCCGAGGTGATAATAGCGGCTGGCATACCATTGCCCAAAAAATAAAACAAACACCATCTCCATCGCGATCACGCATCCAAACCATACACTGCGAGTCTCGCGCCACCACACCCAGACGTACCCAGCCAGAATTGCCTGCCATAAAAATAATATCGTGCGGTAGCGCGGATTGTCCCACTGGTCGCCGCCCCCGCGCAGGGATGTGAACAACACCCAACCCCACACGACGAAACTTAACCACAGCCACAATCTGGATTCCTGTTTGGGGCGATCCCATGCCGCCACAAAAGACAAGATCAATAAGGGCAGCAATGTGTACCATCCCAGCGCGCGCAAGATACCGATGATGCGCCAGATTAATGTGGTCGGTTCAAGCAATGCGGCGGGCAGGACGGGCTGAAAAACGCCATAGACCATCACGAAGGGCAGGCGCAGCCATCCCGGCATTTCATCGAATAATTTTTGCACCCAACCCGAGCCGCGTTCCAGTTGATAAACATCCCATTGCACAGCCAACTTCAGCCAGCCGCTCAGCACGTGTAATGGCGAAGTGGAATTAAAGTCGCCGGAGCGATTCAACGCGGAGGAGAGCAGGAAAAGACCGAGGATGAAAACCAAAACCGCCGCCGCGACTCCAATCCACGGGATGGGTTTATCCGCGCGGGTGAAGTACATCCAGCCGCCGAAAATAATCAGCGTCACAAGAGCAACAACGGGCGAGACAAATAACATGCCGATGATTCCAATCGCGAGCCATACTCTGGAGTCCAGCATCTTGATGCTGGAATGTGTTCCAGAGTTTACAAACCCCCACAAGACAAATGCGCTGAACGTGATGAGATACGGCTCGCGCATGGCGGAGCCGCCGAGCAAAATACTTTCGGGATAAAGCGCATATATCCAACACGTAGCGATTGCGATTTTTTCATTCCATTGTTGATTGAGCGCTTTCCATAAAAACGGCAATCCCAACGCCGCCATGAATGCGGAAATCAAAACCAACATCAGCGGACGATGCGCGTCGGGCGAAAGATAACGATATACAAATGCGCTCAGGGTCAGCAGCCCGCCGTATTGATCGTAGGCATATTTTTCGCTGAACCCGCTGAACAAACTTTTATCGGAGGCTGCCAGTTCCCATGACTGATTGTCGCGGCGATGCGCGTCGGTGAAGACATAACCGGCGCGGTCATCTTTATCATCAAAGCCGTTGATCGGCAGCACCAGATAAGTTGTCACGCCGCCGATGAATCTTAGTGCGAATGCGAGCGCGACCATCCATGCGAGAGTCCTTCGGTGGTCGAGTGATTCATCGAGACCACCGTCTGCCCATTTGACTGAAAACGAAAGAAGAAAGAAGGAAAGCAGGAAGAGGAAGGAAAATCCCAGCCAGCCGATGAGCCAACTGCCCGCTTGAATGGAAGATAAAATTGCGCCAAGCACAAGCGCAAGAGGAAGCGCCCAAATACGGTCACGTTGTACAGATTTGATCATGTCTACTTTTTACCACAGATTAAGAGATGTTAACAAAAGTAAAGTATGTCTCACCATGAAATTATTTTTTCACAGGCGGTTTTTTAAGAAAAAAATAGGACGCTGATATACGCAGAAGAACGCTGACTTACGCCGATAAAGGCGGGAATCAGCGTTCTTCTGCGTCCAAATTAAAATTAGGGTTAATTCTTCACCTTACGCAAAATTCTTATGCAACCAGAGTTCTCGTTTGCCAACGCCGCCCTGACGTAAACGTCTGGGCTACTCTTACGAAGCCGCCTCCGGCGGCTCAGCCTGCGAAGCAGGCTTCGTAACAGTAGCACGGGGATTTATTCCCGTGCGGCGTCGGCAAAGGATTAACCTTGCTGCGTAAGGTGAGTTAATTATTTTCTACCATTCATCAGCAGCCTGACTGCTTCAAGCGGAGATATACTCCGCTGCGTGATTTTCTCCAGCACAGCATCGTATTGCGTCTGCGGAACTTCTGCGCGGAAACGATTGACCAGCGCCTCGCGGATCAGCGCGTCCAACTCCACCTCGAGTCTTTCGCGCTCGCGGATTTTCCAATCGCCGCTGTGATTGAGGTGCGCGACGTGCCGCGCAATCGCCTCGATCAATTCATCAATGCCTTTGCCCTGAGTTGAGATCGTGCGCTGAATGGGTGGAATCCAGATTGTTTTTTGCGAATCAATTTCGGGCGCAGCCACACTCATATATGTTCCGTGATGTTGAAAAACGCGCTGCGTGGGATGCGCGAGTTCCAGCATGGACTTCAGTGCCTTCTCGGTATTCTCCACGCCGGGGCGATCCGCTTTGTTGACGACGAGAATATCCGCGATCTCAAGAATGCCGGCTTTAATGGCTTGAATATCATCGCCGAGTCCCGGCGCTTCAACGACGAGAGTCGTATGCGCGAGTCGCGCAACATCAACCTCACTTTGACCCGCGCCGACAGTTTCGATGATGATGATGTCAAATCCCGCCGCATCAAAAACCTGCGCCATGTTTGCCGTGGATTTCGCCAGCCCGCCCAGCGATCCGCGCGTTGCCATCGAGCGGATAAAGACGCCCGTGTCGCCGGAGAGGTCGCGCATCCGCACGCGGTCGCCCAGCACCGCTCCGCCCGTGAAGGGACTCGACGGGTCGACGGCGATGATGGCGATGCGTTTCTTTTCCGCTTTGCGATAATGCAGCGCGAGTTGATTGACCAGCGAAGATTTTCCCGTTCCGGGTGAACCGGTCACGCCGATCAGGTGCGCCTTGCCGGTGTGCGGAAATAACTCGATCAACGCTTCACGTGATGCGAGGGTGTCATTTTCCACCTGTGTGAGCAGGCGCGTTAAGGCGAGTCTATCGCCGTTGAGGGTTGCTTGTGAGTAGGTCATAAATTAAAGATTTTTTAACCACAAAGGACACGAAGTACACAAAGTAAGAACCAAGACTCTGATTACCTTACAGAATGAATAATTGCTACTGCTCACCAAATACGGCATAATTTGGTTGCTTCACGACCAAAAGGAGGCCGCCGATGAGCAGTAGTCAGGAATTGTA
>VFKN01000037.1 GCA_009885525.1 Anaerolineaceae bacterium
CAATAAGTGCAATGCCCAGGTAAATATAAGGCATTGCGCTGGCGTCCCACGCCGTAAAAAACAAGGCAAATGACGCAGATTGCGCAAAAAGCATTGCCGCGCCCATGAAGAAATATTGGGCGAGCATAAGAAATACATTGCGCTCTTCGCCTTCGCGAATATTAAGTGTTGTCAGGACGCGGGAATATATCATCCGGATAATTTATCCAGCATATTACCTGTAAATCCTGTTGCGCCTGTGATGAAATATTTCATCCTAAATCTCCTTAAACCAATGATGTCATTCTACCCCAGTAATTTCCACTCGTCTTGTCTTGATTACTGATGTCTTATGTGTATTTTCTGATTCGAATTCCTTGACTCTCACGCAAGGGAGTAGTAAACTGTCCCTACCTACCGTTCGGTAGGGAAGGAGACTTTGTGACTAGAGACGATATTCTGGATGCTGCAGCGCAGGTAATCAGCAAAAAAGGTTTTCATGGCGCGTCCATGTCTGATATTGCAGCGGCGGTGAATTTGCAAAAGGCGAGTTTATATCACCATGTCGCATCCAAGCAGGAAATCCTGCTTGCGTTGCTCGACCGCGCGCTCGGCATGCTTACTGATCACATCGCCGGTATCGCCGCTCAGGAACTTCCCGCCGACGAAAAACTCAGGCAAATGATCCGCGCCTATTTATCCGCGCTCGCAGATAATGCCGACCTCACCGCCGTTTTATTATTTGAACATCGTTCCCTCGATAAAAAGACTCACACCCGTCATGTCCCTCAACGCGATAAATTTGAAGGATTATGGCGGGATGTGCTTAATGAGGGCATCCGCACCAAAGTCTTTGATTGCAAAGATGCGGGCTTTGCCGTCCGCGCGTTGATGGGTGTGATGAATTGGACGCTCACATGGTATCGCCCGGATGGAGAAAAATCTATTGAAGAAGTTGCAGACGAATATGCGGATCTGTTGTTTCGTGGATTGCTGAAGGAAGTAAACAAGTAGATACGTAAACACATAGACCTGTGTACTTATTTACCTGTATACATGTCTTTTTCATATTTGAAAGGAGAGAACACATGTACTCATTCGAACCCAATGAAGAGCAACAAATGTTGATCGACGCAATGGGGAAGTACGCAGTAAATGATCTGCGTCCCGCGGCGCACGATGCTGAGGAGAGTCGCGAGCTGCCGAAGAAACTTATCGGCAAGGGCTGGGAACTTGGCTTGCTGCAAGCATCCACGCCCGAAGCGTACGGCGGATTTGGCGATCGTTCCGCGGTGACTGGCGCGCTGGCTATTGAAGAGATGGCATTCGGCGATCTCGCGGGCGCGCTGGCTGTCATGACCCCGTCACTTTTTGCCACGCCCATTTTGCTTGCTGGCACTGAAGCGCAGAAGCAGGAATATCTCCCCAAAATTGTCGGCGGCAATTGGAGTCCTTATACTGCCGCGCTGATCGAATTCAATTTTGATTTTGATCCCAACGCGCTTAAGACCTCCGCAAAACTCAGTGATGGCACTTATGTGCTCAATGGCGAAAAGGCATTTGTCCCATTTGCGAAAGATGCGGAAGCAATCATTGTGTACGCGGATCTCGACGGCGTCACGCAAGGCTTCATCGTCCCGAAAAATTCTGCGGGCTTGACCATCTCCGCTGAGCGCGAAAAATTGATGGGGCTGAACGCGCTCCCGATGTATCGCGTTAAACTCGAGGATGTGAGACTCCCCGCGGAAAACCGACTCGGCGGTGAGGCTGGTCACGACTTCGAGTTGATCCTCGCCTCGATGCGAGTCGCATCCGCGTCTGCTGCTGTTGGTGTGGCGAAGGCTTCATTTGAATATGCAAAACAATACGCTAAGGAACGTGATGCCTTCGGTGTGAAGATCGCGCAGAAACAAGCCATCGCATTCATGCTCGCGGAGATGATCACCGAAATCGAATCGATGCGCCTGATGGTTTGGGAAGCCGCGTGGAAATTGGATAACGGAAAAGATGATTCTGCCATTGCCGCCTATTTAGCCAACACTGGCGCAGCGGATATGGCGATGATGGTCACAGATCGCGGCGTGCAAATTCTCGGCGGGCATGGCTATATCCGCGAACATCCGGTTGAAATGTTCCTGCGCAATGGGCGCGGATTTGCGATGCTGGTCGGATTGGCGATTGTTTAAATAAGTAAACAAGTAAACAAGGAAACAAGGAAACAAGTATCTATTTCATACCTGTATACTTGTATACTTGTGTGCTTGTCTATAAAGGAGATAACATGTCTATTGAATTCGAAAACCCGAAACCCATTGTTCAAATGCAGACGATGTTACAAAGTGTTGCAGAAAACATGATGCGTCCTGCATCACGCGAGTTTGACGAGTGCGAACATTCCATCCCGTGGGATTATGTCGAGTTCATGCATACCGCCATGAAAGCCGTTGGCGGCGGCGGCGGACTCGCACCTGTGGATGATAGAACCAACGTCAGCACCGATGTGAAACGCCCGCCAATTGGATATCAAAAACTCGCGGCGCAAATCGAAATGCTGGCGTGGGGCGATGTCGGCTTTTATCTCATCACACCCGGCGGCGGACTCGGTGCGGCGGCTGTGCAAGCGGCTGGCTCGCCGGAACAGAAAGCCAAATTCCTTGCACGCTTCAATGAAGATAAGCCAACTTACGCCGCAATGTGCATGACCGAAGCGGGCGCAGGTTCAGATACATCTGCGATCCGCACGCGCGCGGTATTGGATGAATCCACAAAGGAATGGATTATTAATGGCGAGAAGATTTTCGTCACTGGCGGCGATAAATCTTTTACTGAATATGAAAAACTCGGCAAAGGTTTTATTGTTGTGTGGGCCAGCATTGACCCGACTGCCGGACGCTCTGGTATGCGTGCCTTTGTCGTTGAGTCAGGCACGAAGGGCGTAAGCATTGTCAAACTGGAACATAAACTCGGCATCCGCGCCAGCGACACCGCGGTCATCTCTCTAGTCGATGCGCGTGTGCCTTACGATAATGTTTTGGGCAGCCCAACGGTTGAGACGAACACAAAAGGTTTTAAAGGCGCGATGGCAACTTTCGACGCGACGCGTCCACTCGTGGCAGCGTCTGGTATCGGCGTCGCGCGAGCCGCGCTGGAATTCCTCAAAGAGAAATTGAAAGAGAATGGCGTTGAGATCCGCTATGGACTTCCGCGTAATAAATTAACATCCGTCGAACGTGATGTGATCGATATGGATATTCAACTGCGCTCCGCGTGGCTGATGGTGCTCAAAGCGGTCTGGATGGCGGATAATAAAAAACCGAACGCGCTTGAGTCTTCGATGAGCAAAGTCCGCGCCGGCGATATCGTCACCCGCATTACGCAGAAAGCCGTCGAAATTATGGGACCGCTCGGATACAGCCGCGAGTTCCTGCTCGAGAAATGGTTCCGCGATGCGAAGATCACCGATATTTATGAAGGCACGGGGCAGATCAATCGCCTCGTTGTGGCGCGGCAGATTTTGGGTTATACGGGCGCGGAGTTAAGGTAAAAATGTAAACACGTAGACATGTAGACACGTAAAAACGTAAAAACGTAAAAACGTAGACACGTAAAAACATAAACATGTATACCTGTGTACTTGTCTACTTGTTTACTTGTCCACCTACCCAAGGAGAACACATGAAATATCACATACACAAAGCAGTAGTGATCGGCTCTGGCACAATGGGCGCGGCGATCGCGGCGCATCTGGCGAATATCGGCGTGCCTGTGACTTTGCTTGATATTGTTGCAAAGGACTCGCCGGATAAAAATAAAATTGTCAAAGAAGGTTGGGATCGCTGCATCAAGGCGAAGCCCGCCAATTTGATGTCCGCTGATCTGAAGTCTTTTATCACGCTTGGAAATCTTGAAGATGATTTTGGCGTCGTCGCCGAAGCGGATTGGATTTGCGAAGTGATCGTCGAGAACCTCAAGATCAAACAGGATCTGATGATTCGTATTGATGAAGTCCGCAAGCCGAATGCGATTGTCACAACCAACACTTCAGGCATTCCTGTTAAAGCAATTGCGGAAGGTCGCTCGAAGAGTTTCAAACAGCATTTTCTCGGCACACATTTTTTCAATCCGCCGCGCTATCTCAAATTGTTGGAGATCATCCCAACCGCGGATACGTCAAAAGATGTGACTGAGTTTTTTGTTCACTTTGGCGAATTCAATTTGGGCAAAGGCATTGTGCTTTGTAAAGACACGCCGAACTTCATCGGTAACCGCGTGGCTTTCGGCACAGGCGCGTTCGCGCTGGATTTCATCCTCAACAATGATTACAGTGTGGACGAAGTTGATTCGCTCACCGGTCCTTTGATGGGACGCCCAAAGACCGCGACCTTCCGCTTGATCGATCTGGTCGGCGTTGATGTGTGGGATCACGTCGGCAAGAATCTCGCTCCGCTGATCGCACACGATAAACTCGGGCAGAAATATCTCGCCGCTGAAAAGCCGCGCAAATTAATGGATACTTTGCTTGAGCGTAAATGGCTCGGCAATAAAACCAAAGTCGGCTTTTATAAAGAAGTTCGCGGCGCAGATGGAAAGAAAGAATTTTATTCGCTGGATTTGAACACACTCGAACATGTCCCCGCTGGCAAGCCGCGTTTTGACTCTGTCAAAGCCGCGAAAGATGCTGAGACATTAAAAGAAAAATTCCAGATCATGCTTGGCGCGGATGATAAAGCCGCGAAACTGGTCAAGGCGTTGACGTACCAGAGTTTCCAATATGTTTCCACGATCATCCCCGAAGTTGCGGATACCGCCAAGCCGATCGATGATGCTGTGCGCTGGGGATTTATGCACGAAGCAGGTCCCTTTGAAATTTGGGATATGCTCGGCGTGAAGGAAACTGTCAAGTTGATGAAGAAGGAAGGTTATCCCGCCGCGAAGTGGGTGGACGAAATGTTGAAGAACGGTATCGAAACTTTCTATCAATATAAGGGCGATAACAAAGTTGGCATGTATGATGTTTCCAAAAAGAAATATGTGAAGATCAAACAGCCTGAAGGCTTTGTGTTCTTGAAAGATTTGCGCGGCACGAAGAAAGAGATCAGCAAGAACGCAGGCGCGTCACTGTTTGATATTGGCGATGGTGTTGCGCTGGTCGAGTTCCATACCAAGATGAACGCGCTCGACGAAGATATTTTTGCGATCACGTCCGAAGCATTGGATCGCGTTGAAAATGAATTTGATGGTCTGGTCATCGGCAACGAAGGCGAGCATTTCAGCGCGGGTGCGAATCTGTTCATGGTGGTGGTTGCATCTCAGCAAGGGATGTGGGATCAACTCGATGCTTCGATTCGCAAGTTGCAGGGTATGAACATGCGCATGCGTTATTTCCCCAAACCCGTTGTTGTTGCTCCGGCGGGACTCGCACTCGGCGGCGGATGTGAGATCACCATGCACGCATCACGCGTGGTCATGGCGGCGGAGACTTATATCGGGTTGGTGGAACTCGGCGCGGGAGTCATCCCTGCGGGCGCCGGGACGAAGGAATATATGCGCCGCATTATCAACCCCGTGATGCGAGTCGAAAACGCGGAGCCGTTCCCTTTCATCCAAAAAGCATTTTTACAAATTGGTCAGGCGAAAGTTGCCACATCCGCCGAAGAAGCGCGCGGTATGGGAATTTTGAATCCGCAAGATCGCATCGTGGTCAACCGCGATCATCTGCTCACCGAAGCGAAGAAAGAAGTCATCCACATGGCGGCGACTGGGTATACAGCGCCCGCGCCAGAGTTGATCTATGCGCCCGGGCGTGACATGTACGGTGCGATGAAGATCGGCGCGTGGAGTTTTAAGGAAGGCAATTACATCACCGATTATGATTCGCACATTGCGACCAAACTCGCGTACGTGATGGCGGGCGGTGACCTCTCGAAGCCGACGTGGGTGAGCGAGCAATATATTCTCGACCTCGAACGCGAAGCATTTTTGTCGCTGTGTGGTGAAGAAAAGACGCAGGCGAGAATGTGGTCGTTGTTGCAGACTGGGAAACCGTTGAGGAATTAGTGAGTTACGAGTTACATGGTACAAGTTACATGATACGAGTTACATGGTGCGAGTTGCGGAGTTGAGATGAGCGAGACTTTTGTAAAGTTTGAAGATTGGGAAAAGACAGTTCCAGATTATATAAAGAAAGATGCGTTGTGGGAGTCTCTATATTATCGTGTCGCGCTGTATCTGTATGATCTGGTTTGGGATGATTGCGATATTTTACAAAAGGATTTTCGAGCAAAGAATAATGTCGGTCAAATTATCCGCAGTTCTGGAAGCATTAGTGCAAACATGGAAGAAGCGGCTGGTCGCGGAATTGGTACGCCTGATTATGTTCGTATTTTGAAAATCAGCCTCGGTGAAGTCCGTGAAACTCGCGGTTGGTATTATCGCTCTCGCCATGCGCTACCGCCTGATTTGCTGGAACATCGTTTCAAAGTGGTTGACCATTTGAAAGCCCTTGTCATCAACCTTCTCAACTCACACAAAGGCAATCTTGCCAAGAAAAAGTAACTTGTAACTCGTAACCTGTAACTTGTATCACGTACCGAAAGATATGGAGAAAACCTATGACATCAAAAGAAGCAGTTATCGTAAGCGCAGTACGAACACCAGTTGGAAAAGCAAAACGCGGCGGACTTGCTATGGTTCGTCCCGATGAGATGGGCGCAACTGTTATTAAAGAATTATTGAAGCGCACACCTAATCTTGACTCCGCTCAAATTGAAGATGTGATTCTTGGCTGTGCGTTCCCCGAAGGTGAGCAGGGTATGAACGTGGCACGCATGATCGCTTTGCGCGCGGGTTTGCCAGATACCGTCCCCGCTGAGACGATCAATCGATATTGTTCGTCGGGCGTGCAATCCATTGCGCATGTTGCGAATGCGATCCAATCAGGGCAGATCGAGATCGGCATCGGCGGCGGAGTGGAGTCGATGTCAATGGTGCCGATGATGGGCTATAAGTTTTCGCCCAATCCGCATTTCGCGCAGGACTTGCCGCATTATTACACCAACATGGGACTTACCGCCGAAAATGTTTCCATCAAGTATGGAATCACACGCGAGCAGATGGATGAATTCGCACTCAAGAGCAATCAGAAAGCTGCGCAGGCAGTTGACTCTGGACTCTTCGACCCCGAACTCATTCCCATTGATGTGGAAGTCAGCGAGTATGTAGACGGCAAAGCGGTCAAACGCTCATTCACTGTAAAACGTGATGAAGGTCCGCGCGGCGATACAACCATCGAGGCGCTTGCCAAACTCAAAGCCGCGTTCAAAGAAGGCGGAACGGTCACAGCGGGCAATTCATCCCAAATGTCTGACGGCGCTTCGGCGGTGATGGTCATGTCTGCGGATAAGGCTCACGAGTTGGGACTCGCTCCGCTCGCAAGATTCGTCTCGTTCGCGGTCGGCGGCGTCCCGCCGGAGTTGATGGGCATCGGTCCCATCGCTGCGATTCCGAAGGCGCTCAAAGTCGCGGGCTTATCCCTGAATGACATTGACCTGATAGAATTGAACGAAGCCTTCGCCGCGCAAGGACTCGCTGTGATGCAAACGCTCAAAATTGATCCCGATAAAGTCAACGTCAACGGCGGCGCGATCGCGCTCGGACATCCGCTTGGCTGCACCGGCTCCAAACTCACCACGCAGTTGATCTACGAAATGGGTCGCCGCAAATCCAAATATGGCATGGTGACCATGTGCATCGGCGGCGGCATGGGCGCGGCGGCGATCTTTGAAAATCTTCAATAAAATTGTTGAAAGTTACAAGGTTACAGGTTGAAGGTTTTCAACATTCAACCTGTAACTTTAAACCTTAAACCTAAAAACAAGGAAAAACTATGTCTCTCACAATCGAAACCCTCATGTCCAAAATGCCCGGCGCGTTCCTTCCCGAAAAAGCGACGGGACTCGATGCCACCATCCAATTCCATTTCACAGGCGCAGAACCCGGTGAATGGTACGCGACTGTCAAAGACGGCAAATGCGAAGTTGCAAAAGGTACACACGCTTCTCCCAAGATGACACTCACTGCTGACTCGGCGGATTACGTCAAAATTTTCACCGGCGAAATTGACGGGATGCAGGCCTTCATGCAAGGCAAGTTGAAACTCGCAGGCGATCTCAACCTTGCGATGAAACTCACGCAGATGTTCAAGATCAAGTAGATTACCTCACGCAATGTCATTCTGAGCGCAGCAAAGAATCTTTGAGATTATCGTAGAGACCCTTCGCTCCGCTCAGGGAATCACCATTAAGCGCAGTAAGAAGTGGAAACTCGGAAGTTGAAAATACCCCCGAGTTTTTTGGTAAAATCTACCATTCTTTTTTTCAGGAGTATTCAAAGTGAATTTTCATTTCGACTGGGTTACACAACCCGAAGCATGGATCGCATTGCTTACGCTGATAGCGCTTGAATTAGTGCTGGGCGTGGACAACATTATTTTTATTTCCATATTGGCTGGAAAGCTTCCAGAGAGCGACCAACCGCGCGCGCGCACCATGGGCATTGCGCTTGCGGTCATTACCCGCATTTTATTATTGCTCTCTCTTTCCTGGGTCATCAGCCTTGAAGATGCTCTCTTCACCTTGCCCTATTTCGAAATTGGCATTTCGGGCAGAGATATTATTTTGCTTATCGGTGGTCTATTCCTGCTGTGGAAAAGCACGCATGAAATCCACGAAAAACTTGAAGGCAAAGAAGGTCACGCCTCCGCAAAAGTTGCCGCAACTTTCATGAGCGTCATCATCCAGATCATGCTTTTGGATATCGTCTTCTCGCTTGATTCTGTAATTACAGCAGTCGGCATGGTCGATGAACTTGCGATCATGATCATCGCGGTCATTGTCGCGGCTGGCGTGATGATCTTCATTGCCGCGCCCATTGGCGAATTTGTCGAACATCATCCCACCATCAAAATTCTTGCGCTTAGTTTCCTTTTGCTGATCGGCTTCACGCTCATCGTCGAAGGTCTGCATCAACACATTCCAAAGGGATATGTATATTTTGCAATGGGCTTCTCTGTCTTTGTCGAGATGATCAACTTGCGCGTCCGCGACACACGTGTAAAACCGGTCAACTTGCGCGATCCGTATAAGGAAGCAAAACTCGAGTTGCAGCCCGCATCCGCGCTTATTGGCGGGGAGATACAACCGAAGCGCGCAACCAAATCCGCTCCGGCAAAATCGAGCGCGAAGCCGAAATCGAAAAAGAAGAAATAGAGAACGAGGCAGGCTTGGGATGAAAAATCCTGAGCCTGTTTTTTATTAATAGGACTTACGCAAGCCCTAATTAAAAGCATTTCCCCGCGTTTTTTGTTTCGGCATATAATAGCGGCATTCTAAATACTCCGAGAATGGGAAATATGACTTTGCAGCCAAATCAATTGATACCTTTTTTATGCTACTCCAAAGAAAATAAGATCGTTGTGCGCGAGTTTTTTGCGCGTCTGAAAAAAGAAGCCTGGATCGACCCGTGGTTTGACGAGGAAGATATCCTGCCCGGCGAGAAATGGCAGGACGCGGTGGTCAAAGCCGTGCAGGCATCGAACGCGGTGATTATTTTGCTTTCCACACCGGCGCTTAAAAATGAAGGTTTCTTCCACAAGGAACTTAACCTCGCGCTCGATACCGCCAACGAAAAACCGGCGGGCACGATCTTTATTATCCCCATCCGTCTTGAGGAATGTGAAGTTCCGGAACGCCTGCTGCCGTATCAATATGTGGATTATTTTAACGGCGCCGAACAAGAGCAGCATGTTTATGAAAGCCTGCTTTCCTCGCTTAAGATTATTGCGCAAGCGCTTGGGATTTCAGTGAAGTAACCTATGACATCGAAAAAGATTCGCGTTTTCCTCGTCCACGCCGTGCAGGATAAACCCATCGTGCGCGACTTATACGCGCGACTCAAATCCGAAACGTGGATTGACCCGTGGTTTGACGAAGAGAATCTGCTCCCCGGTCAAAACTGGGATTTGGAGATTCAGAAAGCGCTGCGCGGCATTGACGCGATTATCATCTGCCTGTCAAAATTATCCATTGCCAAAGAAGGCTACATCCAAAAAGAGATCAAACGCGCATTGGATATCTGCGATGAAAAACCGGAAGGTGCAATTTTTATTATCCCGCTGCGTTTGGATGATTGCGAGATTCCGTTCCGCTTGAAGAAGTTTCATTGGGTGGATTATTTCTCGAAAAACTATGACCAGAAATTAATCGGCGCATTGAAAGCCCGTGCACAGGATTTGGGAATTGAAATTTAAAAATAAACCCTTAGGGTCTTTACACTGATCACTGATTACTGTTCACTAATTACCAACAACT
This sequence comes from Anaerolineaceae bacterium, assembly GCA_009885525.1. Taxonomy (GTDB): domain Bacteria; phylum Chloroflexota; class Anaerolineae; order Anaerolineales; family Villigracilaceae; genus Villigracilis. The sequence goes on from VFKN01000037.1 coordinate 10,347, forward strand.
TCCACCCCGCCCATACTCGGCATCGTCACCAATCCCTTTGACTCAATTCCCCGCTCTTTAAACCTAAACATAATTCTACGCATGGCTTGTTGCGCCTGCTCCGGTTTAACAAACGCAATGATCGAAGGTCCCGCGCCGGAGAGTGCTGCTGCGCCGAATTGTTTCGCTGCTTTATAAGCAGACAATGCGCCCGTGATGTGCTTCAAACGATAGGATTGGTGAATGCGGTCATCCATTATTTTTTGCAGGAAATCCAGGTCGCCGCATTTCAAAGCGTCCACAACCAAAGCAGCCCGCCCAATGTTAAAGATCGCATCTGCGCGTGGAACGGATTTGGGCAGCACGGCGCGCGCGGTTTTGGTCAGCCATTCCAAATCCGGCTTGACGATCACAATCGTCCATGCGGGGATTTCATATCGGCGTGAAATGATCTCATCCCCAGATATGGCAGAAACGACCAATCCGCCGAGTAACGCAGGCGCGACATTATCCGGATGACCTTCCAAGCCATTGGCGAGTTTTAGCAAGTCATTTTGATTCAACGGCTTGCCGAGCATTTCATTTGCGCCGAATAAACCCGCCACAATCGCCGCCGCGCTAGAGCCAAGTCCGCTGCTCATCAGGATTTCGTTGTGCGCTGAAATTTTTACGCTCTGCGTTTCTTTTCCGCAGACTTCATGCACCAATGCAAACGCTTTGGTCAGTAAATTCTTTGTGCCTTTGTTGAGTTTCTCCGCACCTTCGCCGGTGACGTGATACGAAAGTTTTTCAGCGGGTTCAACCCCGCCCGTTTCCTTAGGGGAAATGGTAACGGGTGGGGCAAAAGAGACTTGGTTCCAAATATTCAGCGCCAGACCCATACAATCAAAGCCGGGACCTAAATTAGCAGATGTAGCCGGGACTCGGATTTTTATCATCCCGCTATTATAATCGGCTAGTTTTAGTACCGCGACATTTATGTCGCCATTCATGTGCGACATAAATGTCGCGCTACTTTTTCGGAGTTTACATGACCTATCAAGGATTAATTCATCGCTACGGGCATCTGCTCGATCTGCCTGCGCACACGCAAAATATTTCCCTGCTCGAAGGCAACACGCCGTTAATTCCCATGCCGCGATTAAGCGCGGAATTTGGCTGCGAGTTGTCCATCAAGTTCGAGGGATTGAATCCCACCGGCTCGTTCAAAGACCGCGGCATGACCGCTGCCATCAGCGAAGCAGTGGGGCGCGGCGCGCAGACCGTAATCTGCGCCTCCACGGGGAACACTGCGGCTTCTGCGGCGGCGTATGCGGCGCGCGCGGGGCTGCGTGCCATTGTGCTAATTCCTGAAGGCAAGGTCGCCGCGGGAAAACTCGCGGGCGCAATTGCTTATGGCGCAGAGGTGATTCAAATTCAAGGCTCGTTCGATGACGCGCTGACGCTCGTGGTGGAGATCACGCAGAAGACTCCCATCGCGCTGGTCAACTCGATCAACCCGTATCGCGTGGAGGGACAAAAAACATCCGCGTTTGAGATCTGCGATGTGATGGGTTTCGCGCCGGATTGGTTGTGTTTGCCGGTGGGTAACGCGGGCAACATCACAGCATATTGGGCGGGTTTCAAACAATATGAAAAGGGATTGCCGCGCATTTTGGGCGTGCAGGCTGCGGGCGCGGCTCCGCTCGTGTTGGGGCATCCTGTGGAGAAACCTGAGACGATTGCGACTGCAATTCGGATCGGGAAACCCGCGCGGGGTGAACAAGCCCTCGAAGCGGCTGAGCAATCGAATGGACGCATCATTGCCGTAACCGATGCGGAGATTTTGGAAGCGCAGCGAATCCTCGCCTCGGAAGGAGTCTGGGTCGAGCCGGCGTCCGCGGCGGGGCTGGCAGGCTTGCGCGCCGAATCCGCTCGGGGGACGTTTGATGCGCGTGGGAAAAAAATCGTGGTCGTGTGTACCGGGCACGGGCTGAAAGATCCATCGGTCATCACCGATTTGTTTTCTTCCCCAAAAATTATCCCTGCGAATTACGAGGCGCTGTTGAGTGTCATCGGCGCATAAACATTGACATGTGCAGAGAGTTGTTAATGATCTCGCGTAATCAAAAGGAAAAGGCTATATAATCACTTCATAATTTAGATCGGTACATTGGCTATGGCTAAGAAAAAATATTCTATAAAACCCGCAGCATTAAAAGTTTTTCCTTTTTTTGCCTCTTTTTCCCTTCCACAATTAAAGGGGATCGTTGAGTCTGCGCGTGTGATCTCACTCAAGGAACAGCAGATTTTGTTCAGGCAGGGCGAGCAGGCTGATTCAATGTATTTGATTTTGGATGGGGGTGTTAAGATCGAATCTGAAGACAGCGCAGGCAAGATGAATCTGCTTGGCGAGTTGGGGCGCGGACAGGTTTGCGGCGAACTAACTTTTTTATATGGCGAGCCGAGCCGCGTGACCATGACGACAACCACAGACTCGGAACTTCTGATGGTTGATCGTTTGGTGATGCTGGCTATGATCCGCAACTCGGAGCCGGATCAGGTTCTGGATGTTTTACTTTCACTGATTAGTCAGACACGCGTGGTAAGCGAGCGCGGATTTAAAGAGGTCTTTTTGCGGCGGCTGCTGGTTTCACAAATGGAAGTGGAAAAACAGCGCGCGCTGACTCAAATGGTGGCGGGCGTGGCGCATGAGATCAATACGCCTTTGGCGGTTATCAATACGGCTGTGAATATTATGGCGCGTGAACTCGCGACTGTGCCTCCCGAACTAACCGCCCAGCGCGCAGCGGAGATCGCAGAATCGCTTGAGCTGATGCGGCTCAATGTGGAGAGCGCCGATCATCTGCTGCAGAATTTCAAAAGGATATCCGTCAGTCAGTTAACTGATGAAAAAGATACATTTGATATTGTGGAAGCGATCGAAGATACCATTGGCTTGATCGCAGTTAATTTGAAACAGAAACAAGTTCAAGTTAAATTTAGTAATAAATTACATGCCGACCAAAAGCAATGGGTTGGATATCGCGGACTTTTATCGCAGGTCTTGATCAACTTATTGACCAATGTTGAAAGATATGCCTATCCCAATGGCGTTGGTGGAATTGCAAATGTGACGATCCGCCTGAGTGAAGATGAACAAAATTATTGCCTGAGTGTGCGGGATTACGGCAAGGGGATTCCTAATGAAGAGCAGGCACGCGTATTCGAACCTTTCTTTACCACCGGACGATCTTTTGGTGGAACAGGCTTGGGGCTTTCCATTGTCAATAATATCGTGGTCAACATGCTGCGTGGGAATATCAAGTTGAAGTCATCAGAAAAAGGCACGGAGTTTACCGTTACTTTTCCGCGCATGATTTTTAATTGAATTTTTTTGTAGCGCGGCATTAATGCCGCGCTACATTGTTATTATGGGGCAATCCAGGGGATTTGCGCTGGCTTTGAGAAGCCGTGTTTTTCAACCGTATAAAGCACGCCTTCCGACGGCTGTGAACATCCCGCTTCGTCGCGGACTGTGTAGCTGGTTGTGAATTGATCGGGGTATGAATCTGTCCACCATATATACGCGCCATCCTGACAAACGAAGGCGACGATCAAATAGCCGCGGTCGTGGTCTGTGGTCATCTCTACCTGATCCCAGCTAATCGTGATCTCATCTCCGCTGCGCGTGGTGGTGATGTTTTTTGGCGGAGCGTAATTACTGTAGCCAACATGCTGTAGGTCGGGTTCAAGTGTGAACAACGTGCTGGTATCGCCAACAACATCCACAACGGAGGGAGCGACCCAGCATGAGTAATTCAATTTATCCAGTTTGACATAAAGCCAGTTGCTGTATTCATACCTTCCTTTGACGATGCCTGTATCGCCTATATAAAGATCTGCTGCATGTAAAAATTCGGCAGAAGGTCCGTAACGGCAATGCGCCTGTTTGTTGACTGTAAGAGTTGGGAACGAAAACGTCGGTGTGGAGGTGATCGTTGGTGAGGGGGTGATGCTGGGTGTAGAAGTAAGCGTGGGTGTAAAGGTAAATGTAGGCGTCAATGTTAGCGTTGGCGTAAATGTAAATGTCGCTGTGGGCGTCTTTGTCCATGCGGCTGCGGTGGCTGTGATGGATGTTGCCGTCATGGTTGCCTGCTCTTCGGGCGAAGGTCCGCAGGCGGAGAGTGTGATAAGCAATACGATGAGTAATGCGAATTGTTTTTTCATTTTAAGTTAACTCCTGCTCCAGCGACGGGAGTCGTTGGATTTAGAATTGCTCCAGTAGTGTGACAATATTTTCGCCAAGCGCCTTATTTGCGTAGCCGCCTTCCATGATGATGGCGGTGGGGAGATTCAGCGCAGAGATTCTTTTGCCAATTTCAGCAAATCCATTACGCGATACTTTGAAACTGCCAAGCGGATCACCGTCAAACGTATCCATGCCAGTCGAGAGGACGAGAAACTTCGGCGCGAATTTTTGAATCATGCCCAGCGATTCATCCAGCGCGGAGAGATATTGCGCGTCGGTTGTGCCCGCGGCGAGCGGAAAATTTTTGTGGAAGCCGAGTCCCGCGCCCGCGCCGGTTTCATCCGCGAAGCCAATATAGTGTGGATATTCAAATTCAGGGTCGCCGTGAATCGAAATGGTCAACACGTCATCGCGTTCGTAGAAAATATCCTGCGTGCCGTTGCCCGCGTGATAATCAATATCCAGCAAAGCGACTTTTCCTTTTGATGAAAGCCAATTCGCCGCGACGGATGCGTTGTTGATGAAACAATATCCGCCGGCGTAATCTTTGCCCGCGTGATGTCCCGGAGGGCGGCATAACGCGAACGCGCGAGTCGAATTCTCCGCGACAAATTGCGCCGCGCTTAGCGCGCAATTCGCAGAGGATAGCGCGGCTGGATATGTCCCTGCCACAATGCACGCGGACAAGTCCATCATGTAATATCCGCCTTTGCCAAGTAACGTCACTGGCTTGCGCGTTGATCTTCGCAATGCAAACGTCGCGGGCAGGAAGGCGTTCTCTTCGGGCGCCGCAGCAACTTTGGGATCGGATGCGAGCCACTCATCCCAACAGGTCGCGAGGAAGTTGAGATAATCTTCGTCATGCACGGCGCGGATCGGGTCGAGTCCAAAATCGGCGGGCTCGATCAGTTCCGCCCAATCCGTTTTTTCCAGCGCGGAGAGAATCTGATCCATACGATCTGGATTTTCAAGATAGGGAACGCGTTTGCCGCCATCAAAAATTTCAAATGGGGGATAATGCCTGCGATGGGTATCGGAGTAAAAGATTTTCATAGTAAGACTATTTTACTCGCAAGCGTCAAGGAGGCACGGAGAAAATAATGGAACTATTTGAAGCGATCAATAAAAGACATTCTGTGAGTAAGGTAAAAGCGGATGCATTGCCTCGTGACCTGATTGAAAAACTTTTGGATGCAGGCAACCACGCGCCGAATCATTACAAGGTACGCCCGTGGCGTTTTGTGGTGCTGGCTGGAAATGCGCGCAATAAACTCGGTGATGTGATGGCTGCCTCGCAGCATGAACGCCTGCCCGAAATTCCCGCTGAAGGTTTGGATAAAACCCGCGCGTTGCCTTTGCGCGCGCCTGTCATCATCGCCGTCGGCGTGGATAAACCCGTTGAAACGAAGGTGCGTGATTTGGAAAATCTCGCAGCCGCTTCTGCAGCGTGCGAAAATATTTTATTAGCCGCACACGCTTTGGGACTCGGCGCAATCTGGCGCACAGGTGACTGGTCACGCGATGAAAAGGTAAAAGTATTTTTTGGCTTTGAAGCGGATCAACACATTGTAGGTTTGATCTATATTGGTTACCCCGAGGCAGAGGGCGAATCCGCGCCAAGACCATCTTATGAAGATCGAACAGTGTGGATGGAGTAATGCGACATTAATGTCGTAATTACCCCCGAATTTAATTTGGGACGCAGATAAACGCTGATCTACGCTGAAAAAAGCAAAGGTCAGCGTTTTTTGCGTAAATCAGTGTCCTGTTTTGTTCTTAAATAAGTCACCTTACGCAGTTTGTAATCCCGAAGGGATGTCAGGATTATAGAATAATGGCATACAGATATTCAAATCCCGAAGGGATGGCATGATTTGTGCTATAAAAACATGACACCCCTTCGGGGTTATTGTGTCGATCTTATGCAAATCTATAATCATTTCACTTGTTTCGACAGGCTCAACATATCGCCTTCGGAGTTTTGCTTGCATAAGGTGAGTTAAAAAATAAACTCACCCGCGAAAGATTAATTTCGGGGTGAGTTTTATTGTTCGTGAATGTTCGTGTAAATTAGTGAATTCTTTAACTCTCAGGCTTTACACGCTGGTTGAGCAGCGCCATCATATCAATATGTTTGCGGTTGACTAGAATTCCCGCGCTCTCCACACGCAAACTGGGGATGAGGATCGCGGTCAGTGTCGCATTGAAAACGGGTATGAATTCGCGCGAACCCTCCAGCATTAGGGCGGTGTAATCAAAACGCCCGGGTAATTCCATGGTGCCTTCAATTTCAAAATGTGAGGTGGTCACACGCACGGGATATTCAATTGTGCTGCTATATCCGCCGCGTACAATGGATAGCGGCCCCAAATCCTCGCGGCGTGACATGCAAACCGCGTGCATGTGTGACTTTATCATGCGCACAAGTTCGAAGTGATCCACCAGTTTCGTGGGCATGTGTACCCGCGCCAGCCGCGCGTCATTTACTTCCATTACCGATTTGTTCGGATCGTTCAACATACCCATGGCCCCATTGGTTGTGACGGTAATCTTGCCGACGATACGGTATCCGGATGTCAAAATATCGGCTTGAAGAAAACGATAAGTGCGGGGTGAAATATCAAGTGACATGAAAGAGGTTTCCTCTTATACTTAAGAATCGAGATGCGGGCGCGGCGCACTCGGGTGCGGGCGCGGAAAAGGCGGCGTGCGATGATGATTGGTCGTGGGCTTGCCTGCATTCGGGTCTAACAGCATGGTAAGCCATTGGATCGCTTTCTCATCGTAATCACGCTTGCCGCAGACATCGCAAATCCAGGCGGGGAAGTGCGGCACGGTGATCAACTCCGCGCCGAGCCAGGTAAAGTAGGTTACAAAACGCGGCTGTAAAACACCCGCATGGCATTGATTACATGGATAGGATTCAGGAATAAAATTCTCAGGTTCGCTCATGGTTATTCCTTATTGTGCCACTAATAATTTCTTGTGTCTAATCACTTTCCACATCGGCGGGGGCCAATAGATCACCACAGCCTTGCCGACCACATTCTCAAGGGGTAAAAATCCCCACGAATGTGAATCCGACGAATCATTGCGATTATCGCCCAATACAAAGAGCTCACCATCAGGCACATCCCAATCCCCGGCATATAAAGGGGTGGCGGCAATATAGGGTTCATCCAATTTTTGCTTGTTGACAGATACAACCCCATCCTGCACCTTGATATGATCGCCGGGCAAGCCGATCACGCGTTTGATCAACTCCTGGTCGGGGTTCATTGGGTAATGAAAAACAATAATGTCGCCGCGTTCTACACTGCCAAACTTATAATTTAATTTGCTTACCAAAACGAACTCGCCGTCCTGCAGCGTCGGGCGCATACTAAACCCATCTACGCGTACGCGCGCTGAAATTGCATTGATCCCCAAAAATAACACAACAGCCAATATGAGCGTTTCAAGAATATCAAGTACAAACCGTTTCCAGTTTATTTTTTCCTCTTCTTGCACCTGTCCCTGTTCGGGTATCTGCTCAGGTGTTTGTTCCTCGATCGGTTTTTCTTCCTGCTGTAAAGTTTCCAAACGGCCTCCAAATTATGTTAAAGAAATTATACTGCCATTTTCTGAGTAGACGCTGAAAGTATGCACAAAGTCCCGAAAACGGGGAAGCCTTTAAGAGCCGCTTCCCCACGCAAAAAAGGTCGGAATATGCAAAACCCGTTTTCCATTTCTACGCGCCGTCTCATCCAGCATTTTCATTTTTTGGATTTCTTCACCCGATGCAATTCCCCGCAAGTCGGTCTGGATCACGTCCCATTCATTTTCCCAGTCGCCGATGGAACGCATCACGTCCTGCCCCCTGATAGGTCCCGTTTCCACAATTTTGATCCCAGCCCGATGAAACGTCTCCGCCAGCATCCCGCCAAAAAATGGATTTGCACCCTGCCTGCGCAATGATTCTGTTTGCAGCTCGCCCAGTGACTTGAGCTCGGCAGGCTCGTCGATGCGCTGGCTGTAATCCGGTTCTGCCAATGCGATCACATGCCGACTGACGCGCGCCATCTCACGCACTACCTGTAACGGGTCTTTTACCCACAGCAGAAGATAATGGCAATAGGCAATGTCAAATGATTTGTCAGGGTAGGGGAGTTGATGCCCATCCGCGCGGGTGAGGGATACGCCTGGAGCGTGGATTTTACACTCGGTAAGCGCGGCAGCATCGAGGTCGAGTCCGTGGCGCGCGGCGGGCATGGGGAGTTCGCTCAAAATCGCGCCGGTGCCGCAACCCACTTCGAGGATTCGATTTGCGCGCGCGCATCCCGCCTGTTCAAATAAATAATTTCGCAGGTCGCGAGTCCACGCGGACTGTTGCAGGTAACGCGTGCGCCAGTTCATCGTTAGCCTTCGCAATAACGCGGCGATTCGCGCCAATCTAAAATGAATTGAATCTGCTCGTCGGTTTCGGGCGAGCGGGTGTGATAGATATGGTGGGGTCTGGAGTGAAATAATTTATCAACTTCTGCGAGCGCGTGCCTGGGCGTTTCGCCGTGACGGATAAGATAACATCCGACAGTGATGCCCGTGCGCCCCACGCCGCCCCAACAGTGGATATAAATTTTGCGATTGTTTTCAATTGCTTCGTCAATTGTATTAAGAATGTGACGCATGGTTTCATTCGTTGGCACATTGCCGTCGCGAATGGGGATGCGCGTGTAATTTGCGTTGAGCTCGTAGAGCGGCGCAAGTTCTTTTAAGATGGGTTCGTATGGAACGAGCTCATGTGATTCGGTTAAATCAATGAAGTCGGTAATGCCTGCTTCGAGGAAAGCGGAAATTTTTTGGCGCGCTATTTTTTCCGTGTAACTGCCGGGGTATTCGCCCGCAACGAATTGATCGGGGATGACCCAATAGGATTCTGGAATTGGAAGTTGTGACATGGTTTTATTTAGGGAAAGAGGTGCACACATTATTCAGGATGTGCTCGCGCAATTGGACGAGCTCGGGGTATTGATAGAAGAACAGGACCTTTTGTTCCGCAATCGTATTCCCTGCGGGTTTGGGGTCTAACACAAAGAATGCCCATGTTTCCGCCATATCTTCTTCCGGGTTGGTGGCGGCATAACTGGTTACGAATTGATCTTCATATTTGTAATAGAAGTCATCGAGTTTTTTGTAGTAAATATCTTCATCTTCTTCGAGATTTATTTTATTCCATTCGTTGTGAATGTCCGTCCAGAATTGATTGTAATACGCGTTGACGTATGAATCCGCGTTGGCACAGCCTTCGCCGGGGAAGTATTGCGGGCATTGGGATGCCTCTTGAAGATAGACATTATCATCGTCCGGGTTGTTGAAGACCGCAATGCTGGGCGGCACCTGGCTGGGTCCCAGCGTAAGCAAATGTGCAAACTCGTGGATGAGGGTAAAGGTCAGGCCGTAGTAATCGTGGCTGTCGGCAATATCCACTTCCAACGCCCACACGTTGGGATCATCCAGCGTTTGCGTAACTGCTGCGAGCGTGCCGTCTTTGCCATCGGTTACGATTGAGTATTCGCCGATCACGCCGCGTTGGTCAACGGGGATAATCGCGGTGAAGTAATCCCATATCTGCTGTTGCGTGGCTGAGTCGTTCTGTTCGTCTTTCAGTTTCGCCTTCACCTTTTCATAATATGGGTCGGATATCTCATTGCCCGCAACGGTATACGTGACGAGATAGGTTTCTTCAGCTGTAAGATTTTCTTCGCCGCCATCCGCGGTGGCTATTTTCATGATCTTGTTTGTGAGGACCGGGCATGAAATAGACGCTGGCGCCTCGGTGACGGGAATCTCGGTCACTGGCGCTTCGGTGATGATGGGTTCGATTGCCGGCAATTCTGTGATGACAGGTTCAGCAGGCGCTTCTCCCAAAAGAGTCACGCAGGCAAGGTTGGAAATGAGAAGCGCGACAAGCGCCAGTAAAATTTTTAATCTTGATGTCATGCAAAATTCCTCGTGAGTTATTGCGCGATATTGCAAGCGCCGCTTAATATACTTTCGCGCAACTTAATCAACTCGGGATATTCATAAAAAAATAATATTTTCTGTTCTTTGATCGAATTACCTGTCGGTTTGGGGCTGAATACGAAATAGGTGAAGGCTTCGGCGATGTCTTCGTCGGGATGCGTGGTGGAATAGTCATCCAAAAACTGGTCTTGATGTTCTTTATAGAATGCATAAAGACCGTTGTAATAAGGAGTGTAATCTTCCGTATCGTATTGGAGCGCGTCTATTGTTTGCCACTCGTCGTTGATGTTTACCCAAAAACGATTATAGAAAGCGGTGATGTATGAATCCGCGTGGCTGCATCCCATGCCAGTAAAATAGTTGGGACAGGCGGCGGCTTTTTCCTTTTGCAAATCCTGATTATAGGGATCATCCATGATCTGCTGGTCGGGTTCCATTTGCGCGGCGTTGAGCGTCAGGATGTGAGCATATTCGTGGATGAGGGTAAACATCAGCGCATCCTTATTCTCAAGGTCGGCTACGTCAATTTCCAATAGCCACTTCGAAAGGTCTTCCGGAGTCTGGTCTACATAGGCAAGTGTATTTTCGAATCCATCGGTAAAGACGTTATACTGCGCAACCATTTCACGATTCTGCGACGGCACAAGATCGGTGAATATTTGCCAGGCTTCTTTTTGCGGGACGGAATCTTGCTGCTCATCTTTCAGATCGTTTGGCACAGATTCAAAGGTCGGGTTTGAGATCACATCGCCGTTGACTGTAAATTTCGTCAGTTCATAAGATTCGGGTTCGACATAATCAGCGACGCCTTCCATGTTGTACACGTCGCCTTGTGCGCTGGTGATGACTTCGGTCATTGTCAGCGCGCAGGCTGCGCCTGATATTTGAGTAACGGGGTTGTTTGAAAATTGGCTGGCGGTCAAGCCGAGCGTGATGAATACGATTAACGCAAATAGGATGATGGCAAGGGTGAGTTCTTTTTTCACAATTTCTCCAATCATAAAAATAAAATTGCCAGAAGCACTCTGGCAATTTGGATTATATACTAAATTCGTTGTGCGACATTTAGGGTTCGTAAAAATATAAATTCCCTCAGCCAAACTAAAACATGTCTTTGCGAGGGCGCTCTTGTTCTTCGCCCGAAGCAATCTCCTCATGAATACCGAGATTGCTTCGCCGCCAAAGAGCAAGAGCGGCGGCTCGCAATGACATGACACTATGGGAAGTTATTTATTTACAGACGCTTA
>VFKN01000096.1 GCA_009885525.1 Anaerolineaceae bacterium
CAAATTGGCGATGCAATCAAAGTCGCATTTGAAACGGTGGCCGTGTAAATAAACTTGTGAATTAAAAACATCCAAAGTCATTGGCTTTGGATGTTTTTGTTTAATCCTGCGCTTCGCCCCAGCGGAGCGAGTCCGCTTTTGGGGAAGATTTTGTCCACGAGCGAGAATATGGTAGTGCTATAATTTAAGTATGAAACGCAAGAAGTTCAGAATTCCACGCAAAAGAATCGCCGCCTTTTGTCAGCGCTGGCAGATTACCGAATTCTCGCTGTTCGGTTCCGCCCTGCGCGATGATTTCCGCCCCGACAGCGATGTGGATGTGCTGGTCAGTATTGATCCCAAGGCGCATATTGGGCTGCTGGATGTCGCTCAAATGAACATCGAACTCGAAGCCATGTTCAAACGTCCAGTGGATTTAATTGAAAAAGAAGGTCTGCGTAATCCATATCGCAGACGTGAAATTTTAAAGACGGCACAGGTAGTTTATGCCGCATAATGACCGTGAACTTTCCTATCTGTGGGACATGCAAACGGCTGCAAAGGAAATTGTCGAATTCATGCGCAGCGTGAAGTTTGCCAAATTCGAAAAGAACAAGGTTCTGCGCTTTGCAGCGGAACGTCAACTGCTGGTGATTGGCGAAGCGGCGAATCATATTTCTCCGCAGTTTAGGAATCAACACCTTGAAATTCCCTGGGCAAAATTTATCAAGATGCGCAACGTGATCGCTCATGAATATGGTGAAACACTAATCAGCCGTGTTTGGTTTGACTCGACCGAAAGTGTCCCCGAACTCCTGGTCGCTTTGGAAAAATTGCTGAATGAATTGAAAAACGAAACTGAAGAAGAATAATAATAATTGAAACATCCAAAGTCAACGACTTTGGATGTTTTGTTTAATCTCGTGCTTCGCCCGGCGGGCTGGGGGCGTTTTTTTTACGCAAATGTCGCAAATAAACGAATTTTACGAATGTTTCTTTAAAAATTCGTGTTATTCGCCTATTCGTAGAATTCGCGTTAAAAAACATCACTACGACTTTACCACTACCCCTTTTTTTCCTCTTTTGAATCCTTCTCCGCTTTCTTTTCTTTTGGCTTCACGCGGAATCCCAAAAGCGTGCGCAGAGGCGCGGGCTCATCGTCAACATCTTCGGGGAGCGGAGAATCCTGGCAGCCGTCGCGGCGGAATCTTGAGGGCGGTTTATCCGCGACGACGTTTGCCCCGCAGCAGGGGAATTCGAAGACATCCAAATAATCTTTGCTTGCGCCAAGTTTCTTAATCGAGATCGGCTCATTGAGATGCCATTTTCCGCCGGTGTTGAGAAAATTCAACAGCCCGTTTAATTCCTCTTCTATTTCCGCAACCTCCAGGCTGATCTTCGTGGCCGGGTCGCGGATGAGTTCATTCCGCCGTTTTTCAAGTTCCAGCCTGCGCTCGTTAAGGAATGGACGAATGTATACCCTGAGCGTTTCGTCGCGAAGCGCCACATATAGCTTTCGCCTTTTCTTTTGTTCCGCATCCTCTTTCTCACTCTTCAAACTCTCCGCAATGAATTTTTTATGCAATGCAGTCGGCGCTGGTTTTTTTCCTTCCGCACCCGCCAGCCATTTTTCCGACTCACGCAGCTGTTCGCCTTCAAGCACATACGCTTCACTTCTTTCCGATTTCATCCACTCCTGTGCTTTTAAAAGCAGGCTCGTATGTAAGTTTACATACTCAAGATCGGTGTCGATTGCCTTGAGTAAGTCTTTCAATGATTCCTCGAACTTCGCCTCCTCATTAAAAGAAATCCAATTATGAGATGAGATCACATCGCGGATTTTTTCCTGCCCCGGGTCTCGATACAACAGCGGAATAACGCGCTTGTTATGCTTCTCCCCATGCGCTATTTCCATCCCGCATGTTTGTGATGCCAGCGAGTCAGGACCGATCACGAAGATAAAATTATCCGCGGATTCAATTCCCTTGTAAATTTCATTGAGCCACTTGGCGGTCGGCGGAATATCCTCCCAATCCACCCAGACATCCCTTTTTTCGCGGGTCAAGGCTTCATGCAGTTTTTGAACAAATTCCTTGTCTTTCCTCGAGTAACTGATAAATAACTGCGGCATATAAAAACCTCCGATGTAAAAAAATATTTGGTGATACTTAATTCACTCACCTTAGGCAAGCGAAACTTCGAAGGAGTGGAATGATTATAGATTTGTATAAGATCGACACGATAACCCCGGAGGGGTGTCATGCTTTTATGACACAAACCATGCCATCCCTTCGGGATTTGAATACTGTACACTTTGTTCTATAATCCTATCATCCCTTCGGGATTGAGTCCTGCGTAAGTCGCTTAATAAAAATGACAGCCACTGCTGTTCAAAGGCGGGCTCAGTCCGCCTATATCAAAAAGATAATTGCTTTTGCTCGGAGACCTGTCAATTTGCGCCAAAAAACCTGCGCTAAATTTCAAGAACGCTTGCGCCTTCGCTTGCCTGGCATACATACACATTTGCGCTCAAACCCGACTTTTGTTTATATGAGGCGGAAACAGCAGCGGCAAATTCCTCCGCTTGATCCTTTTCCACCAAAGCGACAGCGCAGCCGCCGAAACCTGCGCCGGTCATGCGTGCGCCGTAGCATGAACTTTGCTCCCGCGCGCAGTTGACCATGATGTTGAGCGCATCATTTGTCACTTCAAAATCATCGCGCAGACTATCGTGACTGGCGTTGAATAACTCTCCCAGCCGTTTTACGTTTCCATCTTTCATCACACGCAACGCTTCCAGCACACGCGCATTCTCGGTCACAATATGCCGCGCGCGCTTCATCGCAACTTCACTGAACCCATTTTCCATTTTCCACTTTCCACTTTCTATTACCACATCTCTTAACGCCTTCACCCCAAACCATCTCGCCGCTTCTTCGCATTGACTTCTTCTCTCATTGTAAGCCGAGTCGACCAGTCCGCGGCGGGTGGAAGTGTCGAGAATTACAACGGCTGCGTTTTCAGGCAGCGGCGCGTATTGAATTTCTAATGAACGGCAATCTAAAAATAATGCAAACCCTGCCTTGCAGGCCGCGCTCGCCATTTGATCCATGATGCCGCAATTCACGCCGACCCATTCATTCTCCGCTTTTTGCGCGAGTAGTGCCATGCGCGCCGCGTCCCATTCAAAATTGGATGCAACCGAAAATGCGCGCGCGGTGACCAGCTCCACGGCGGCGGAGGAAGATAAGCCTGCGCCGCGCGGAATGTCGCCGGTGATGACCGCATCGAATCCTTTCAGGTCATAGCCGGCCTTTTGCAGCTCATACGCGACGCCCTTGATGTATTCGCCCCAGCCCTTATCGCGGGTGAGATCCAGCAGCGAGAAAACAGAATCAGACCCGTAGTCGAGAGAATGAACGCGGACTTCGTGGTCGGGTCGAACCGTGAGCGCGATCCACACTGCGCGGTCGATCGCCATCGGCAGGACGAATCCATCGTTATAATCTGTATGCTCGCCGATGAGATTTACCCGCCCCGGTGCGCGAACAATAAATTGGGGTTTGGCGTTAAAATAAGATATGAAGTTTTTTTCAAGAGTTTGAATGTTCATAATTGCGGTTATACCACAGAGGAAGCATGACGGAGCTTGAATTACTGGAGCAATATGAGCCGACGCTGCGCTTCGCAAAGAGCGAGCGTTTTTTTCCAATGGCGGTTGAGCCCTATTTGGAGAAGTGTACACTTTTTCCGAGCGGCCCCGAAGGCGTGTTGGAGCAGCTGGAACATTTGAGCAACCCAATAGCGGGGATTGGCAATTTGAAGAGCGAACAATTTTATTTGCGCTTTGTCAATAAATCTTTTAATTACTCGGATGCGCGGCGCTGGCTGCTTGCGTTTTCCTTGATCGGTTTGGCAGCGGGGTGGTATCTTTTGGGTTGGACAGGCGTTGAAATTGATCTGCTGCTTTCATTCCTTGTTGCGCTTTTGCTTTTCATGTTTACGTCGCCGGTCCGCTTGCGCATCATTCCATCTGTTCTGGCGATCATCGTTTTTTGCGGGTTGAGCTTTGCGCCGATCTGGTTTTTTTTACACCCAAGCGAAAAGATCAGCGTTGCAATTGAATATTTGATCGGGCTTCCGATCTATCTGTCTTTGTTATTTTATGTTTTGATGCGCACGTTAAAATTCACGATAGACCGCATTATCCCCGAGGGGCCGGGGATGCTTATGGATATGTTCTCGCGCGCAACCGAGAAGATCGCGCGCGAAGCATATTATCAATACGAGAAAATTTTGGAGGATAATTCCCAGCCGGTTTATTATGGCCGTGTGCTGCATGAAGTGGATAAGGAAAATAATAAATGGGATATCCTGCAATATCATTTTTTTTATGCGTTCAACGATTGGCGGCTCGCGGCAAATGGAATGAATCATCACGAAGGTGATTGGGAGATGGTGGCGGTCTACCTCAAAAACAATTCGCCTTACGCGGTTTTGTTTTCGCAGCATGGCGCGGGGAATATTGAAAAATGGGAAACAACGACCAAGGTAATGGATTTACAAGGCAATGCGACGACTCATCCGCTGGTATATGTGGCGCTCGGATCGCACGCGAATTACAGCAAGCCGGATGTGATCCGCTCGCCGAGTATGTATAACCCCGGGAAGGTGCAGCGCGTCATGTTCTGGATGGACGGTTTGATCCACTACCTGTTTTTATTATTCAACCCGGATCAAAAAGCGCGCCAGATCGCATTGAAGGAAATCCATGAGCAGCGTGAACATTTGTTTGAAGAAAATATGCTGGTTAACCTGCGCGATCAGTCCGATCATTATGTGGTGCGCCTGCCAATGGAGATCGCCACAGGGGATGGGTTTCGCATCGGCTTGCAGATCGATCATGCCAAAGAAAAGTGGATGAGGTCCAGCAGCTACCTTAAGCGGGTGATGTCAAACCGCAAGGTCACACACCCCAAAGTTAAAGAGTGGCGGCGCGTGCTCTTGAATTCTGAACATGATTGGGTACAATATAAAGGATTGTGGGGTGTGAAAAGTTGGCTGGGTGAAGAATCGGGCCCCCCCGGTCCTTGTTGGGACCGGCCTAAAAAGAAGCAGGTCGGTGTGAAGGAACGTCTGCGCTGGGGAAGTCCGCTTAAGTGGTTGGAACAGTTGGAAAAGAAATAGCATTCATTAAAGACGCAACATTATCAACAAGGAGAAAATCTTATGTCCCTTTCACAAGCACTTGACGTTGCCATCGGTCTCATCGTTATTTATTATTTGTTGGGCTCTGTTGTTTCGCTGGTCACACAGTGGATCAATGAATCGTTCGAATCGCGCGGTAAAGCCCTGGAACAATATTTGGTCCGTCTGGTTGGCGATAAGAAGATCGGCGATCTGATCAGCCTGCCGCAAATGCAAGCGCTTCGCCCCATCCGTTACAAAGGTTTTTTGAGCGTGTTCGCTTCGGCAACAGAACCAAAAAAGATCGAGAAGATCCCCGTTGCCACTTTAGTGGACGCGTTTTTTGATCTTGCCGGCCTGACTGCGAACAAGGAACTGGAATTGTTGAAGCTTGCAGAGTTGATCGACAAGCTGCCCGAATCTGAAGGCAAGCAGGCTTTCATTAATTGGATCAATCAAGGTGTGACCAACATTGCCGACCTGCGCTCGCGCGCAACCACTTATTTTGGAGGCATGATGGAGCAGGCCGCAGCCACCTTCCGCGCCCGCGCCCGTAGTTTTGTCATTATTTTTTCCCTGGCTATTACGCTTTTGTTCGGCACGGATACCATTCAACTTGCGCAGACGTTATGGTCAAGCGCGGAACTGCGCGCCGTCGCCGCCGCCCAGGCTACGGCCATTGTGGAAAAGCAAGGCGTGAATGCCAATATCTCCAATATCATTGATGATCTAGGCGTGTATTCGATCAAGATCGGCTGGTGGCAGACCCAGAATTTTCCCGAGAAAAATGCGCCTATTATAGATTGGGTATTGTTTGTTGTTTTAAAAGTGGTCGGGTTGGGCATCACAGCCATTGCGGTCTCGCAAGGATCATCCTTCTGGTACGACTTGCTGAAGAAGGTAACTTCGCCCGCTACCAGCACCAGCAGCAGTAAAAGCAGTGACGGCGGCAGCAGTAACTCAAGCAGCAGCAGCGGATAAGTATAAGAAGTCTCTGATACCTTTATAGATATCAGAGACTTCTTATTTGAAATACCAGATCACGTAAACTGCCTACGAGGGTAATGGGTTGCCGCTTTTTTGACTGCCTTCAAAGTTGCACTTGATAGTTGAATCCAAGACAGCAATTCTCGTATCATCTCAAAAATTAGGGGTGGGCAAGTGAATAGGACTGTCCAGCCTGAGTTCGTAAGCGGCTTTTTGAATTAATTCGGCAAGTGGCGGAATACTATTTTTCTTCAAGATGCGGTCACGCACATATGCGTAGAAACTGATTTTCAATTTTTCACCTGCACTGCATCCGCAGCGCGGTGCAAGTGTCGTGGTGGCGGACAAGGTCATAAACGTATCCCAAGCTTGTTTGCCATC
>VFKN01000174.1 GCA_009885525.1 Anaerolineaceae bacterium
AGAGCCAGCCCTCGATTGCGTACTATTGCCAATTGTTCGCTTGTTCCTTTTTTTCTCATGCCTCTATTATGACATGTTTTCAGACTTTCTTTTTTCAAATATCAATAGGTCGCGTGCTTCCACTCGTGGGCAGCCCTCAATGCGCTCCTCCCACTTTTCGCACTTTCCGCAGTGTGGGCAAGGTGTTTCGCCATTTTCTGGAGCAAGTCTCTCAACGAGATCTATCAGTTTCCGGATAAACGAAAGAGCGACCAGGTATTTATTCGCTGCAAAGAAGTTGTTCACATCATCGAAACTCAACTCCAGTAACTCTGTCCCGGTTTCTGTTCCGGCGTTTACGCTCGTTGACTTCACTTCCTTCAAAAGATCGTCTTGCATCGTAGCATGTCTGTGAGTTGTATTCATTTAGCCTCCTGGCTTGTCGCAATTGATCTTCGTTATCACTTAATCATTAGTTTCGCGATCAGGCCGACCAACCGTACGTCCTTTGCCTTGATCACTTCTTCTTTGTCTGGTATGTAGTCGTTCTTCCATTCACTAAGGACATTACAGTACTGCTTCACCACGACGAATTCAAGCCAGACAAATTCTCTGCTTTCGCATACGATCGGAAAAAGCGCGAACAGTAACGCGTATCTTGTGTCTCCTGCTTTTTGTAGTTGCTTCTTCATTGTCTACTCCTGTCGTAATTATCAAGAACCTTCTTGAACCTGACGACATCCCTATCTTTTGGTCCAAAGGTTTCAAGCATCATTTTGTAATCGTGCTCAATGTCGCTCTTTGGATATTCAAACAAAGATACTCCATTTCCATCGTCGGCGTATTTTGGGTGACTACGCTTCGGCAGAGACCGTCTCTTATTCACTATCTTTAGTCTCCGGCGTCTGAAACGCCTTCAGGTATTCGACCTTTGTCATAATGAATTCCTTGTAGTGCTGGAAGATCCAGTTGAAGTCGTAACCCCAGGTTGGCGCTCCCGCCCAAAGCGGTTCGCTTGCGATCGCAGATGGGCCGAGGTCTCTGATGACCAACTCGCCAACCCACTCTTCGATCTGATAGATGTGGTCTGGCTTCAGCGCGTCTGGTCTGATGACCTTGCCGATCATCGGCATCGTTGCTGCATCGTCTTTACGAATTACGAAACGGGCGACTACATAGCCCGGCGTGTTTGCTTTTGTCATGTTTACTCCGGCTCTGATTTGGTAGGTGATGGGGTCATCGCCACCCTGAGTTTTTCGATAAGGTCAGGGTGGAGTACAAGCAAGTCGGCCATGGTCGTTGCGCAGACGAAGTACAGTTCCTCGGGTGACACATTACCAGGGTGCCACCCGCTCCAGTAGCCGCCGTCGCCGCTTGAGTGCCAAACCCCTGTGTCGCTGCCGAACCTTGTGCCTGCGTGTTTCTGTGTGCTCATGTTATTCCTCGTCTCCAACGCCGCAGTTACATTCATAGTTGGTTTGGCACCAGGGCTCGTGCGCGGCCTGCTTTGCGTGTTCTTTTGGCTTGAATGCGATCGTCGAGACGCCGGCTTCCGACACCGTCTCGGTAGCGCGAGGCTCCAACACCTTCACTCCCGGCTTGCTGGCTGCATCGTAGCCTGTTAAGAACGAAAACATTGTGCCAGGATTTTGTAAATCCTTTCCTGTACTCTTTGCCAGGTATGTCAGGCTTCCTTACGCTTTTTTCATAATCAATTTCAGACATCACATATGTCTTTTGTGTTCGCGAAAAGTGCGAATACTCCTTGCTTAATTACCATGTACAGAACAGCGATGCGCCTGTATAATTCAATAAAGTAACCGCTTACCTGCCAGTGGTAGACAGTTACTTTGTTATTGTATATGGTGCATTTCATTCTTGCATCGGGGCGTGGCGCAGTCCGGCTAGCGCGCTTGCTTTGGGAGCAAGAGGTCGGAGGTTCGAATCCTCTCGCCCCGACAAAATTTATATCCCAACAATTTTTACAGAGCCACAGAGGCACAGAGTAAATTCTTTGTGATTCTGTGGCTTCTCTTATGTGCTAAAATTGATTCGTAAAGGAAAACCCTATGGCAAAACAAATTGATGGAATCATTGAATCAGTCCGTTATAAAAACGGGCAAATTTTGATTGTGCGCGCTTATGAACGGCGCGGCATGACCTATTCAGATTGTGTTTTACTGGATCGTAAAACGCTTTTGGAGCGTGTGCAAAAAGGACAGCAATATGTGATCGGCTCACGTGAAGAATTTCGAGCCAGCACCTTCACAACCGGCAAGTCTGTAAAGGTTATCAAACAGGATGAACGCGAGCTCCTTGCCACGCGCGAGAATCCCTCCCGCGATGACCTAGAGGAAACTCCGTTTTTTTAGTTTGAATTGTGAATCTCGATGAAGATCATTGATAAGACCCCCCTGCAAGATGATAAAGGCAATATCAGCTTTACCGCCCGTATTCAAGGAACGCTTAAATACGGCTTGAGCTGGTTTGCTGAAATGGAAGCCCAAAAGATCGCCCTGGCATTATTAGATCGCGGGCTTGAAAAAAGTTTTGTTGTCATCCGCAATTTTAACCTGCCCAACAGCGATATTGTTATCCCGCTCATTTTGATCGGGCTTGGCGGGATCTATATTATTTATGTCACCAGCGCCAAAGGAAGTTTTGAAGCGAAAGGCGACCAGTGGAACACAATTGATAACAGTGGAAACTCACAGCCCTCCAGTGTCAATTTGCTTGAACGCGTCACAAGATTAACACGCGCCTTCCAGAAATATTTGGAGATCAATAAAATAGCGCTGCCCGGCCCGGTTGAGCCGATCCTCATCGCTATTGATCCCGGCGCTCATATTGAATCCTTGCGTCCCGTTGCGAGGGTGGTTAAAAGCGACGCGATCAAAGCCTTTATCGGTTCGCTCTTGCAAGCCACGCCTGTCTGGCGCAGCGAACAGATCTACATGCTTGCAGACCGCATCGTTGAACCGCGTTCACGCGAAGAACCTGAGCCTGTCGCTCCAGTTGAACCCTCATCATATCCTGCAGCCGGTTTTGACGACTCTGCACCTGCCAGACCTTTTGACGCGAATGATCTCGGCTTTTCATTTGAAGAAGAAGGACTCGCTGAGTCTCAGTCCGCTCCATTACAAGACGCTTCTGCAATACCATCCCAGCCAGCACAGTCACGACCACGCTCCACGCCCAAACCCACAAGTGGATTTTTGGGCATGAGCACAACGCAGGTTATCGTATTGGCGGGCATGCTTATTGTGTGGTGCTGTATCATGGTTGGCTTTGGCTCCCTTCTTTTCCTTAATCCATAACTGCCTTGACCACGCCCTTTCTATCCATCATAATCCCTGCTTTCAACGAAGAGGGACGTCTGCCTCGCACGCTGGGGCATATTTTTTCATTCCTCGATAAGCAACCTTACACATCCGAAGTTGTCATTGTTGAAAATGGCAGCTCCGACCACACCCTTGAACTCGCGCGTCAGTTTGCGCAGAGCCGCCCAAATTTGATCGTTATCCATAATGAGCAACGCGGCAAAGGCAATGCCGTGCGGCACGGCATCTTGCGCGCGCGCGGGGAATATCGTTTCATCTGTGACGCCGACCTCTCGATGCCAATTGAAGAAACGCTAAAATTTTTACCCCCCATGTTAAACGATTTTGATATTGCCATCGCCTCGCGTGAAGCGCCGGGCGCAGTTCGTTACAACGAACCATCTTATCGACATTTGGGCGGACGCGCCATTAACTTCATCATCCGTCTTTTGATCCTGCCCGGCTTGAACGATACCCAGTGCGGCTTCAAATGTTTTCGCGCCGACGTCGCCGAAGATATTTTTCAGCAACAAACCTTGAACGGCTGGTCTTTTGATATTGAGACTCTTTATCTCGCGCGCCGAAAAAAATTACGGGTCACGGAAATTCCCATCCACTGGTATTTTGATGCAGACAGTAAAGTCAACGCGGTGCGCGACGCCATGAACATGATCAGCGATATTTTTCGCATTCACACAAACGCTTTGCGCGGCAAATACCGCATATAGCGGCACTGCGTATGCCATCAAACCCCGACCTCTTCCACGAAAAAAAACTCTGGCAAACCTATAAATACATTGCGGGATTAGACGAAGCGGGACGCGGCGCACTCGCGGGTCCGGTCTGCGTGGGCGCAGTGATTCTGCCCGCGGATCGTCCGCGACTCGCCTCGACGTTGAGCGGGGTGCGCGACTCCAAGCAGCTGACTCCCGCCAGGCGCCGCGAGCTCGCGCCGCGTATCCAGTCCGCCGCACACACATGGGGAGTTGGATTCGCATCCGCCGCTGAAATCGATGAACTGGGAATAGTCCCCGCAACGCGGCTGGCAGCAAGCCGCGCCCTCGAAGCATTCTCCATCTTCCCGGAATTTTTACTCACCGATTTTCGACTCGAACTCCCCGAATTGGATATTTCCCAAGCCGCGCTTGTCAAAGGCGACCAACGCTCGCTGAGCATTGCCGCCGCCTCCATCCTCGCCAAAACCGCGCGCGATGAATTGATGACCGAATTGGATTCTCAATATCCTGAATATGGTTTTGCAAAACACAAAGGCTATGGAACTTTATTTCATCGCAAAGCAATTTCACAATTCAACTTTTCCCCCGTTCATCGAAAGACATTTCAAATAAAAGACCCTGCATAGAAGAAACCCTAAAGGTCTTTTTCGTTAATCGAGTTCCAAGGAACGCCAGGCAGACCTTTAGGGTTTGTAATTTACTTCTTCAAAATATTCCCGCCGCCTGATAACTTGCTTTCAGGTTTGCCCGAACGCCACGCATAATATCCAAGCCCCGCGCCGCCGAGCAGGAAGGCCGCTCCTAAAATACCAAAGAGGGGCGATCTTGGTTGTTCTCCCGGGGCTTCTGCTCCGGGGTCGGCAACAACATCTTTGGACTGGACGCCGAAATCCACAAAAGCACGGTCGCCTGCTTTTACATCCAGTGACGTGCTGAGCGCCATGGTCGGGTTGTAATTATCGGGAATACCCACTGTGATGTTATAACTTCCTACGGGGACATCGACGAAACAGATGCCCTGATACGCAGTCAGATCAGCGGGGATAAGCGTATCCTGCGCGGCGGAATACTCTCCGTTATTTTCCGTTACGCTGATCGCGCCGCCGGCAACCGCGGGTTCGGTTGTTTCGCGCAGCGAGTTGCCGTTGATATCGTCAAACAGCAGCACGCAGATCTCGGTGGTGCCGGTGAACGGCGTGGGCGTGGCTGTCGGCGGGGCGGGCGTGGGCGAGGGTCCCGCGGTGGGAGTCCCTGCCACTGAGATGATCCCGATTAGATATTCCTGCCCAACAATGACGGTACAGTTTTCATCCAATTTTGAATTCAGCTGGCGCAGCTGCTCAACCGTGATGCCGTTCAGCGCCGCGATGCGGTAGCAGTTGTCGCCCGCCTCCGCAATGTAGAGGATGCGCCCATCGGGACCCGCTGTGGGAGTTGCGACTTGCTGAAGGTTGGGCGCGGCGTTCACTGGCAGCCACAATCCAAACAACAACATGCTTATTAATATGAGAAAGATAAAGAAACGCTTTGTATTCATGCGAAAAATTATATCCCAATCTATAAAAACAGAGACTAAAGGTTTCAAAAATCTTTAGGGTTTGTTTAATAACTCGCGATGTCATGCTGAGCGACAGCGAAGCATCTCTACGATCATCTCAGAGACCCTTCGCTCCGCTCAGGGAATCATGCGAAAGGGATGTAGAAATTGGGTTATTAAACAGCCTCTTAGAGTCTCACCAGCGACTATAAATTAATAAGTTGTTTCGCTTCAGACCAGACGATTACGAGCGCGATCACGCCGCCGACGATCATTCCAATCACTGCGGTGATTAATGCGCCGCCGGGCAGATACAGCGCGACAAGATATGTCACCGCGCCGCCGACGACTGCCGCGACCAATCCTTTGATGACCGAATTCCCTACGCGGATCGGTTCGTGTGTGCGCTTCGATAACCACGCGAGCAGGATGATCGCTTCGAATAATAGCGCGATCTCCGCGAAGGCGATGATGGGCGCGCCGATTTCTTTGAAGAAGGTGAGACCGATCAGCCCGATGCCCATGAACATGACGAGACGCAGCATCACAGCATAAAGCGGATACATCGGTTCTTTGCGTGCGTAGAATGAACGCGCCGCAATCTCATGAATGGTGTAGCCCGTCAGCGTCATCAAGTACGCGCGCGTTGTCCATGTGATCAGTAGAGTTGTAGATTCGTCAAAGTGGAAAACAGCGCGCACGAGCGGATGAATCCCGGCGGACATCACAGCCGCGATCGGCAGCGTGAGCGCGATCAACAGCCGCAGGGCGCGTTCGATGGTGTTGCGGAACTCCGCCCATTCGCCTTTTGCCGCGAGTTCTGAAAGTGCGGGCAGCATCGCAGTGGCGATTGCTGTACCGAGAATTGTTTCAGGCACTTGCATAATCATCCAGCCCAAAGTCATGGATGTGACTGCGCCGACTTGATCGAGCCGCGAGGCTAAATTATCGCGCGCCAACACGATGATTTGAATGCCGCCCATTGTCAATAAACGCGGCGCCATTAATTTCAGCGCTTCGATCAATCCGGTGTGACGTAAATTTAACGAAGGCGTCCAGCGGAATCCAAACTTAAACAACGCGGGGATTTGAATCAGCAGGTGCATCGCCGCGCCAATAATCACTCCATATACGAGGCCGTAAATCCCAAAACGCGGCACAAGAAAAACCGCGCCAAAGAGCTGCCCAATGTTGTACATGATCGGCGCAATGGCGGGCAGCACAAAATGTTGATTTGCTTGCAGCGAAGCCATCACCAAACCGCTGATCGAAAAGATGACGGTGCCGATGAGATTCAAGCGCATGAGTTCTGCGAGTAGTTTTCGTTGCTCTGCATCAAAGCCCGGCGCGATGCCGAGTTTCGCATCCACAATCGGCTGCGCAAAGATGGCGATCAGAATGGCAATTGAGCCTGTTACCAAAAATGCGACATTTGCCACGCGTGAAAATAAATCCCATGCGGCGGCGCGGTCTTTGGTGGTGAGGTATTCCGTCAGCAGCGGGATGAATGCCATCGCCAGCGCGCCGCCTGAGATCAGCGCGAATAACACATCGGGTAAATTGTTTGCCGCGTTGAACGTATCCAGCAAATAAACCGAGTCCGCGTATTGGCGCGAGATAATTCCCGTGCGCACAAAAGCGAATACTTTGTCCAGAAAAAAGAAAGCAGCGATAATGAGCGAGTTACGTGTAAGACGTGAGAGTTTATTCATGGGGGATGAGTTGAAGGTTGGAAAGTTTGAAGGTTGAAGGTCAATTTGGAACTTGCAACTTGTAACCTTAAACCCTTAATGTTCGTGCGGAGGCTGATCCGTGGATGGCGCAAAATTTGGGATTTTACCCACAAGCGTTTGCGGTTTGTGAATTAGATTCGGCAGGCATTGCGGGCAAATATAAAGTTCCTTACCTTGATAGTTGAGTACAAGCAAGGGATATTCCTGCTCTGTGCGATTGCAGTTGATACAATTTTTTTCGTTCATAGTTTCTCCTTGGGGTTATATGTCACTGCGAGCGTACTTTGCGAAGCAGTCTTATAGTGAGATGGGATTGCTTCGTCGCAAAGTGCAAGAGCGCTCCTCGCAATGACATTAAACTACATCGTGCCTTTATACATTCCGCCATCCACATTCAGCATCACGCCGTTGATATATGACGCGGCGGGCGAGACGAGGAACGCGGCGGCGTTGGCGAATTCTGCGGGTTGACCCAGCCTGCCGAGCGGACTCTGCGCCGATTGTTTGCGCATCTCTTCTTCGACGCTGGATTGATTCGCATTTGCGCGGTTGGTCATCAACTCGGTGACGCGTTCCGTTTCCGTCCAGCCGGGCAGGATCGAGTTGAAGCGAATCCCATCCTTGCCGAGATCGATCGCAAGCGATTTGGTCAAGCCGATGGTCGCCATGCGGATGCTGTTCGATAAAAGCAAATTCTCGATCGGCTGCCTGACCGACATCGAGGTGATGGTCAATACGCTGGCAGAATCAGATTGGCGCAAATATGGCAGCGCGGATTTGATCAGCCGCACGTGCGCCATCAGGCACAAGTCGACTCCCCTTTGCCATGCGGATTCATCCAGCGAATCGATTCCGCCCGGCGGAGGTCCGCCCGCGTTGGTGATGAGAATATCGAGACCGCCGAAAGCATCCACGGTTTGCTGAATCAATTTCTCAGGCATATCAAGCAGGCTTACATCACCAGCCAGCCCAATGACCTGAGTGCCAGTTTCCTTGCTCATCTTCTCGGCAACAGCCTTTATTTTATTTTCATCCCTCCCATTAATGGCGACCTTGCAGCCTTCCTTCGCTAACGCGAGAGCCGTTGCATATCCCAGCCCGCGCGATGAGCCGGTGACGAGCGCGCGTTTGTCTTTGAGTTTTAAATCCATGTTTCTGCCTCCTCGTAAAATTGGAAAGTGATTTTATTGTACTGTGATAATCGGCGGAGCGCGATTCCGGAATCTGTCCGATTGCCGTAGCCATTACAAAAACGGCGCGCTTGTTTAGGCGCGCCGTTTTCCTGGATAGTCCTTAGCGTACGCTATCGCGTTCAAAGCGCTAATGATTCAATATCTGCGAGAGGAATAATTTCGTGCGGTCGTTTTGGGGGTTGTTGAAAATTTGGTCGGGAGCGCCCTGCTCGACGATCTCGCCTTTATCGAAGAAGATCATGCGGTCGGCGACGGCGCGGGCGAAGCCCATCTCGTGCGTGACGGCGACGATGGTCATGCCGCTTTGCGCGAGTTCGGTCATCACGTCCAATACTTCCTTGATCATTTCGGGGTCGAGCGCGGAGGTCGGTTCGTCGAAGAGCATGATGCGCGGCTGCATGGCAAGCGCGCGCGCAATGGCGACGCGCTGCTGCTGTCCGCCGGAGAGCTGCCCGGGATATTTATCCGCTTGTTCGGGGATGCCGACGCGCGTGAGCAATTGCATGGCGAGTTCGCGCGATTTTTCCTTGGGCGTGCGCCGCACCCAAAAAGGCGCGAGCGTAATATTTTGAATCACGGTCAGATGCGGAAATAGATTGAACTGCTGAAAAACCATGCCGACCTCGCTGCGAATGGTCTCGATGTTGCGAATGTCGTTGGTCAGTTCCACGCCGTCCACGAAGATGTGTCCGCGCTGGTGTTCTTCCAAACGATTAATGCAACGGATGAAGGTGGATTTTCCCGACCCGGAAGGTCCGAACACCACGACCACTTCGCGCCGTTTGACGGTCAAGTTAATGCCTTTCAGCACGTGAAAACTGTCGTACCATTTATGCACGTCGCGGCAGACAATGATTTCGTTGGTATCGTTCATATAATAATCTCCATATTACGCGCCGTTCCGAAGGTTTCCCGGTAAATCGCTGTTGATTGCTCAAACCTTCGGAACGTTCTGTATTACCGTTTTCCGACTCCGAGCGCTTCTTCCACGCGGCGGCTTCCATAAGTAAAGGCAAGGTTGAAACCCCAGTAAATGAAAAAGGCAAACAGAAATACTTCGCGGTGAGTCCCAAGCCATTCGCTTTGCGCCAGCACCGAACGCCCGATGCGCAGCACGTCGAACAGACCGATGATGGCAACGAGGCTGGTATCTTTGAATAAACTGATAAAGGAATTGAATAACGCGGGAACGACCGCGCGCAGCGCCTGCGGCAAAATGATCAACACGGTGGAAAGCGTTCCGCTTAATCCGAGGGCTTGCGCGGCTTCGTATTGTCCGCGATTGATGGATTGCAAGCCACCGCGCACGTTCTCGGCTTGATACGCGGCTTCAAACAGGATGAAGCCCATCATCGCGCGCAGCACGCGGTCGGGACGCACGTCTACGGGCAGGAAGAGCGGCAGCAAAATATCCGCCATATATAAGATGGTGACAAGCGGCACGCCGCGAATGATCTCGATATAACCGATGCAAAAATATTTTACGATGGGAAGTTTGCTGCGCCTGCCCAGCGCCAGCAAAACTCCAAGCGGCAGCGAGCCGAAGTTACCGACGATGGTCAACAGCAGGGTGAGCAACAGCCCGCCCCACGCGCCCATCTCGACGGGCGGCAAGGACGCGATGCGCGCGCTGCCTGCGATCAACAGGAAAACGCCGGGAAAATACAGAATCCAGCAGACCGTTGTAAGAAATGAAGCGTAGGGGAGATATCTGCCAACAAGATAGAGGATCAGCAGGGTTGTACAGGCGATCAGCCAATGGCTCCATGATTCCCAGCCAAAGAAAAAGCAGAGCAACGCGAACGCCGCGCCCGCGCCCAGCCCGATCACGGCGAAGCCGCGCGCCGCGTCTTTCCAGACGCCCCACGACAAGCCGATCAAACCCGCCAGCAGATAAATCACCAGCCACACGCGCCAGAGTTGTTCGCGCGGATATTGTCCGATCATGAACAGCGTGAGGTTGGCTTCGATCACGCCCCAGCGCGCTTCGGTCTGCGACCAGAGCAAGGCGGGTTGTAAGAATGAATACAACGCCCACAGCGCGACAAAAGTGAACAGCGCGTTGTACCACGTGCTGAATAAATTTTTGCGCAGCCATGCGAGCGGTCCAACCACGAGGATGGGCGGTTTAATTTCGACGGTCGTCATATCAACGCTCCACCAATTTCACGCGGTTGTTGTAAATATTCATCAAGATCGAAGTGATCAGGCTCATGCTCAAATAACTTAACATCATCACCATGATAATTTCAATCGCCGCGCCGGTTTGATTGAAAACCGTGCCCGCAATGCTGAACAGGTCGGGGTAACCGATGGCGATGGCAAGCGACGAATTTTTTGCAAGGTTAAGATACTGGCTGGTGAGCGGCGGGATGATGACGCGCAGCGCCTGCGGCAGAATGATCAATCTTAATGTTTGACCGGTGGTCAAGCCGAGCGAGCGCGCCGCTTCGGTCTGTCCCTTTGAAACGGATTGAATGCCCGCGCGCACAATCTCGGCGATGAATGCGCCCGTGTACAAGACCAAGCCGAAAAGCAGCGCGGCAAATTCGGGCGTGAGTCTGAGTCCGCCTTTGAAGTTGAGTCCGGTCAACGTGGGTATGGTTTGCTTCAGCGGAGATTCGGGCTGGAGCGCGGCGCCGAGCCAGATCATCAACGCGGGGACGAGCAGGTAGGCAAGATTCCACCACAGGGGCGTGGGCAGGCTGGAGCGTCTTTCCAGCGCGCGAAATAAAAATGCAATAAGTACAATCGAAAAGAGCGCAATAATTACGTATATCCGCCATGCCGCAAAAGTGGATGTGGCTTCGCCCCAGGGCATGTAAATGCCGCGATTGGTCAGGTAGGCGGGACCGGGTAACGCGATGGCTTTTTTTACGGAAGGGAGTTGCAGGATGACGCCGAAATACCAGAACATTAATTGAATGATCAGCGGCGTGTTGCGGATCACGCCCACGTATGCGGCGGCAAGTTTGTTCACCAGCCAGTTGGATGAAAGGCGCGCGACGCCGGCAACGACCCCCACAACCGTGGTCAAAAAGATTCCAACGACGGATATAACCAGCGTGTTCACCAAGCCGACAAGTAGCGCGCGCTGATACGTATCCGACGCTTCAAAGGGGATGTATGATTCGCCAATGTCGAAACTGGCGGGGTTGTCCATAAATCCATACCCGACGGTTAATCCCTGCTTGGCGAGGTTGGCGACAACGTTGGAATATAAATATAGCGCGAACAGCGCGAATATAATGGCAAAGATCGCCTGTGCCAGAATTTGAAGAAATCGCAGGTCGCGCCAGAAGGCTTTGATGTTCATGGTGGCAAGGGTACACAAGTATACAGGTATACAGGTTACGTGTTTTCGTGTGTACCTGTGTACTTGTATACGAATACGGGCGACGCGAAGCCGCATCGCCCGTATCTGGAAAATTGATCTAGCGGAACGGGGGAGCGTACATCAAGCCGCCGTTGGTCCACAAATCGTTCTGACCGCGAGCGAGGTTGAAGGGTCCGAGGTTGCGTTCGTACACTTCGCCGTAGTTGCCGACGAGTTTAATGACGCGGTAGATGAAGTCGTTGCTCAAACCGAGTTTGGCGCCGAGTTCGCCTTCCACGCCGAGCAGGCGGCGCACGACGGGGTCTTCGCTGGTGAGGAAACTATCCACGTTCGCAGAGGTAATGCCGAGTTCTTCAGCCTGAATCATGCCGTAAACAACCCAATGCACGGCGTCCGCCCATTTGTCATCGCCTTGAGCGACGGCGGGACCGAGAGGTTCCTTCGACATGACGACGTCGAGGATCACGTGATCGGCGAAGTTCTTTAGCACGGCTTGTCCCTGCGTGGCAAGTTGGGAACGATCGGAAGTGATCGCGTCGCAGCGTCCTTCGTCATACGCCTGGAACGCGGCGGTCTGATCTTCAAACACGACAGGTTCGTAACTGACGCCCGCGGCGCGGAATTGATCCGCGAGATTCAATTCAGTCGTAGTGCCGCTTTGTACGCAGACTTGCGCGCCTTCCAGCGCTTTTAATCCGCCAGCCGCATCGGTGACGATTTCTTTCTTCGCCATGATCGCCTGTCCGTCGTAGAAGGTGACGGGTCCAAAGGTCAAGCCGAGTTCGGCGTCGCGCGTCCAGGTCCAGGTGCTGTTGCGGCTGAGGACGTCCACTTCGCCGGTTTGAACGGCAGTGAAACGCGCCTGCGCGCTCAACCCGCGGAATTCGACGGCGTTGGCGTCATTGAACAACGCGGCAGCCCACGCGCGGCAGAATTCGACGTCGAAGCCGCTCCACGCGCCGGCGGAATCCACAAAGCCGAAGCCCTGAAATGATCCATGCACGCCGCAGATAACTTTGCCGCGATCAAGCACGGTCTTCAGGCGTTCGCCTCCGGCAGCGGGGGGAGGCGCGGCAGTGGGCGCTTCGCCGGGAACTTCCACGGTGACAATCACGGTTTCTTTCACGGTGACGGGGGCTCCGCCGCCGCTGGGGGGCGGCGCGCCGCACGCGGCGAGGGCAACGCTCACAATCACGAGCAGGCTGAAAAGCGCAAATAACTTACGGTTCATAATCTTCTCCTTTTGTATATGGCGATTGATTTAGATTGAAATCACTACAAACGACCGTAAAACAAAACGGATCATGACGCCTCCAATTTGTCGTTTTACGGCGTAACACGCGAGTCGCAGGGTGTTAAATGATTATATAGTAAAGGGGGAAGTCGAGTCAATGAATTTTGCGCATGTCTTTGACGCGCGAATGTATGTCCGCGTTTACCCCATGACCTCGATCTTCGTATCCCAAACATCCCCATCCGACCAGTTTGCTTCGATCCATTTTTCAATGCTTTGCAGGGATTGACGCAAGACCGTTGGATCTGAATTGATCATCGCGCAGGCAATGACGGCTTCGCCCCATTTATCCTGCAAGTCCATCTCTGCGACAGAGACATTGAACTCGCGGTGCAGGCGTGAGATGAGCGGCTTGATATATCCGCGCTTTTCTTTGAGCGAGGCGCAGGCGGGCAGGCGTAGGTGAAGGGTGAGGGTGGCGATCATAAGAATTTACGATTTACGATTTTAGATTTACGATTTTAGAGACAAGCATACAGGAAAAACAGCATCCATGCAAGTCAAATGGCGGTAGAATGACGCGACATTAAAACTTAAGGAGAGACATTTATGAAAAAATCAAAATGGATTTTTTGGGGCGCAGGTGGAACTTTACTATTGGCTTTTATTGCATACTTTGGTGTTGGCTATTACATCTACGATTTGTTCACGACTGTGCATCCGCATTGCGGGAGTCCCTATATGGATGGCAGGCGCGAATTTACACCCGCGTCGTTCAAGGGCGTTTATTATGAAGAGAACAATATTGACGTTACTCCTTATCTGGTGAAAAATTTCGAGACGGTGGAGTTTCCCGCGCGCGATGACGGCAACACGATCAGCGCGTGGTTTATTCCGTCTACTACGCCATCCGATAAGGTGGTGATCGTCGTGCATGGCGGGGATGTTTGCCGTCAAAACACATCCGTGCTGCTGCCTTCGGGGATGCTGGCGAATAATGGCTTCAACGTGTTGAGCATTGACCTGCGCAATCACGGCGCTTCGCAAGTGGTCAGCAAGCGCTTCACTGCGGGCGTGAGCGAATACAAGGATGTTCTTGGCGCGTTCGATTGGCTGCGTGGAAAAGGCTATGACGCGAAAAATATCGGCGTGGTGGGAATCTCGATGGGCGCATCCAGTAGTATGAACGCGTTTGGCGCGGAGCAGCAAATCGCCGCGTTGTGGTCGGACAGCGCCTTCGCGGATATTCCCACCGTGCTGGATGATCAATTGACCTTGAACGGGATGCCGCTGTTCTTTGCCAAAGCCGTGCTGGTTGTTGCGCGTGTAAACGGGACGAACATGGATATGGACGCCATCAGCCCGATCCGCGCGACGCAGAAGTTCAACGGGCGTGCGGTGATGATCGTTCACGGATCGAAAGATGAGTGGGTCAATGTCAACTCCGCGTATCGCCTGCATGACGCCGCCGGAAAATCCGCCGAGTTGTGGATCATTGACGGCACGCGGCATGTGGAGGGGATGTTTGTTCATCCAGAGGAATATCAAAAACGTCTGATCGCGTTTTTTGAAAAGGCACTTGGGAAGTAAAAAATATTCATCCCAATTAAATCAGAGACCCTAAAGGTTTTTTCGACTGACCATAGTCACATCTGGCAAGACTCTCTTGCTTGACATAACGACTGATAGCAAAGAAAACCTTTAGGGTCTTTTCATTCCGGCATTTCCTTCACAATCTTCATCGTCTCCACGCTGACCGTACACACGCGGGACAAATCAATCACCTTGCGTCCTGTTGTCCACATACCAGTTGACAAACTTTTCCATATCCCCCACTCGCGCGGACAAGCTTCGGCGGGCAGGCAAACCACATCATCGCGGTAACAGTAGTATAGTTTGCGCCAAATCTCTAATTTTTGCTCATGATATTTTTCCAAAGTCTGATTCTTTTCTGTTTTCTCTTTGATTGTCTTATCGTAAAGATGAATTGCTTCTTGATAATCCTCATCAGTTTTTTTCTGCTGTTCAAGCGCTTCCAAGTATTGGGATTGTTGTAACTTATGCCAAGCCTCCGTTTGCGTAAAGTCAGACGTTGGCAGTGAGGCTAAAGCAAAACTAAACCACACGATTGCCAGAAAAATAATTGCACCGCTGCATAGGAATGTCTCAATGGGGAAAACGTCTATCCAATGGAAGAAGTAGTTGTACATGTAACACAGGTTGATCCCGATAACCCACAACATGATTTTCAAGATTTCCTTTGGGTTCTTAAATCTATTCCAAGGTCCAGGGTCGGAGGGAACGTATGTAGTGGCGTGTGTTGGTTTGGAAAGATCGTAATAATCAGGGCTGCGAAGGATAAGCATTTTTGCCAAGAACGAGCGATCTTCGCTGCCACGTGTCTCTCGCGTCACAATAGCAGTGACTTTCTCCAACTTGTCATCTTTTTTGCAAACAGGACAAACCTGTACGCCCGCCGTTTGCATTTGATGGAAAACTTTCTCTTTCAAAATTTGTTCTGTCCCGCAATATGTACATGTGACCTTCGGCGTCGTGCCGCGTATTTCGATCTTTCCGCCGCATTGCGAGCAGTTGAGGGAGAGGGTATTGGTCATATTATCCCCTTTCCAAGTTTTTCTAATTTCCAAACAGACAGGGCATCTGGGTAATCCAATTTCCCTATTTCCAAGCGTTGCCAAGATTGCAGGGGATTATCCGCGTAAATCAAATAATCACCAACAACATAAGAAAGCGGGAAATTACGTAGGTTCGTGCCGCCGCCGTCTTTATGCGTAAATCCGCCTCCGCGTGTTGCTTCGTTCTGATCCACAAAAATCCGATATTCACGACAACTAATCGTAATAAAGCCCGCCAGAAGACTGACGTGATCTATATGGAGATCATGTCCACTCAAAGAAAATTTGGCGTGCCAATGATCGCGATTAATAAATCCAGAAACGCCCTTTGTAATTGCCTGTGTCCAAATCACTGGAATATCAGATTTGCGCCAAATTTGTCCGCGCCATTCGGCACGATTTTGTTTTTCAGCGTCCAATACCTTGATTTTCTCTGCTGTCTCAATCTGATCTCTATAGAATTGGTGAAATTCATCTTCATCCCACCATTCGGATATGGCGGGACAAGATGTGTCTGTTTTCTGCTCCTCCTTCCTGCGTAACCGCTCGGCTTGGAATGCGGGTTTCCCCTCTTTGTTCAATGGGTCTGGAAAACGTATGACAAAGCCCAGTGCCGCTTCAACTTGCAGGAAATCTTCAATAAATTGCTCGCCAATATAAATCCAGCCCATATCCTCCACTTTTATTGCCTTCTCAAAAAAATCAAACTGGCATCCGCTGACTTCAAGCGATTTCATGTACTCCGGGTCGGAAGAGGCGCGATTCCAGTGATCCAGCAGTTCTTCGGGGTGTAAGTATGAACTCCTTGTTGGTTCCAGTTCAAACATACGCTGTTCGTGCGCTTCCATCAACCAAATAAAGCGAATTGGGAAAAGTCGGTCTTTTTCCACGTCGCGGCAACATCGCTCTCCAAATGAAAGTTCCCTCATCATACATTGGGGAATGGGAATGGGAGCCATAGGCATAAGATTTGCGCGAAGATTTTCATAATCGCCGCTTGCGAAATTCTCAAGTACTGCTTGCAACCAGAGACTCATAAGAGCCTCCCGACTGCACAACCAAGATGAAGTAATGTGTTCATTTCACTCCTAACAAAATATGCGTCACCCCGCAGTAGGGACATTTGATCGCTGTTACGCCCGCTTCAAAATCCATTGCGCCGCCGCAGCGCGGACAAACCAGCGAGAGGAAGGGGTTCTTTTTCTCTTTTTTCATGGACTGGAAGATGCGTATGAACAAACATTCCCACGGGGCGATGCGAATAAGTTCAGCCTTGAATTTGACGATTTCCGCGCCGATGAAAATATCTGCGTCCGCCATTGCCGCCGGGATGTGATTTTCGGAGCGCGGCACGTAGCCCAATTTATTGCCCTGCTCGGTGTAAATGGCAATCGCTTTATCGTCGTATTCGTTTTCAGGTTCGCGGACAAGGATCAATTCAACGCCCGGCTTGAGCAATCTGGCAATTTCTTCGTCCTTGCCTTCATAATAATTGAACCCCGCCACCTTTGTCTCAAAGAGATACACACGCCGCATACGCGAGTTGCTCTTGGTGTGTATCCCAATCAACTCGTGCAGGACGTTCTCTTTGACCTGCCTGTGAAATTCATTACTGGATAACATAATTAGCCCCCTTTTTTACCCTTCGATTTCCCAAGTGATGGTGACGTAATCGCCTGCGCTGATAGCTTCCGGGTTGATTTCCCTATGTACTGTCAAAAGTTGTGTCATGTTTTCTCCTTTTTCCTTTACTTTATTTCATCGCGCAATACTTTCATGCGCCGCAATATTCTTTGAATGTGACCATCTCTCAAAGCCTCAAACCACATTCCTTCGTTAAAGCGTTCTCCGCGCATCCACTTTGTCAACACGGCAATTAACAGTTCCAGATTGGAGGTTTCATAACAGTCGGGGATGTCCAGCCAATCAGATGGAATTTCAATTCCATTCTTCCTGTACGCAAAACAAAGCGTATCAGCATGGTCAAAAAAGTCCCGCACATCTTTATCATACCTTGCATAAGGCAAATGCATTTCTTTATCTTCGGGTTTGCTGACATCCCAAGACCCGAATTTTCGCCCTTCCACTTCAAAGGCGGGCAGAAAGGAAATCAGTTTATCCATGATTTCCACAAGCGCGGATTTTTTCAGTCCCATTATGGCATCTCCTTCACAATCTTCATCGTCTCCACGCTGACCGTACACACGCGGCACAACAAATCAATCACCTGTTCTTTATACTCCGCGAACTGATACGTATTGAACTTCTCCGCAATCGTCGGGTCTTTCGGTTTCTTCTCTTTATGGCGTTCCAAAATCCACTCCAGCGCGGAGTATGTCCCCAACCGATATTCCCATGCTTCCGCAGGGACGCCGCGCAAGGTGGTGAATGTATCCACTTCAATTTCGCCTTTATCCTTACGAGCCATGAGACGGGTTACGGGATACGAGTTACGGTTTATGTTGTCAACCCGCTCTAATTTGAACGGCTCGACCGTCTCGTAATTCAAATGCAATTCCATGAGACG
The DNA here is from genome assembly GCA_009885525.1 of Anaerolineaceae bacterium. Classification (GTDB taxonomy): domain Bacteria; phylum Chloroflexota; class Anaerolineae; order Anaerolineales; family Villigracilaceae; genus Villigracilis. The sequence continues at coordinate 18,234 of VFKN01000174.1, forward strand.
TTTGCCCCACTCCGCCCATTTGAAGAAATCCTCATAAAATGGGATTCGCGGAAACTCCCGTTTGAGATTGATCTCATACTTCGCCCGATATGCGGGATGATGAAGGACAGCATACACGTAATGGAAAATATCCAACTTGGTCAATTCAGAATTATGAATTTTGAATTCAGAATTTTTGGTTTTCTTTTCTGACTTCTGATTTCTGAATTCATACTTCTTCTTGAACTGCCCCAACGCCCAATCGGTGATGTTCTCGATTCGTTCAAGACCTGATGACGGTTCAAGACCTGACAGGTCTCCCGAGTCGACTCGCCCGACCTTCGCCTCATCCCCCGCAGTTGACTCGCCCGACTCAGCCACCGATGAAGACCTGTCAGGTCTCGCGGCGTAACGGTAGAGTGGAAGGCATTGCGAGTCGCCGTTAAAATGCAAATCAACCAAACGATTTGCCGCTAAAACATTAAACGCTTTAGTTCCCATGTTTAGGGCAATAATCAAATTTTCAGATTTGCCATCGGGAAAGATTGACGGCATTTGATATTGCATTTCATTTAAGTTTCTATTGAAATACAACTTCCGCTTTACAAATGGACGATAAAGAGCGTCAACAATTTGTTTGGTGTTAAATTTGTAGATTACGCCATTTGATAAATCTTTTTTAACCGCTCTTGTCCATTTGATACTGTAATCAACGTTATCTGCTATGGATTTCTTTTCAACTTTTCCTGACAAATGTTCAACTTCTTGGTTGTACGTGTTAATCAGAAAATGAAGTTTTCGTTCAAGATTTTTTTCGTTTTCATCATAAACCCATTCGTCACGATTAGTAACAACACCCAATGAAAACATTTTGAAAATTGTTTTCGGTTCTTTCACACCCTTTTCGTTTTTGCCTTCCTTGCTGGCAATCTGAATCAATTCATCCCAATTGTTTTCAGCCAGATTGAGCCAATTGTTTTGCTTGTCAGGTCGAATGTGATCAAACCTGATTTCAGAAAGTTTTGTTGAACTCAGATAATCTAATTTCTCTTTAGCCAACTCCATTTCAGGGCGGCGCGTGTAGAAAATTTGAGCAGGTGTTTTTCCCTTTTTGATGGTCTTCACCATAAAGACAATCGCAACACCCACTTGAATTCCAAAGATATTATGCGTCGTGCCAGAGAGTTTGGGATTCTTGCGAATATTTCCGCCCAAATCCACGATGTAAATATGGCTGAATTCGTCAGAGACTACTTTACGGAATCCGTCAAAAGTTCTCGAATCAAGAAAAGAACTATTCGTGACAAAGGCAATCATGCCCTGTTTGTCCAAGCGGTCAGTCGCCCAACGATAAAAGCGGGCATACATATCGTACACTTTTGTCTTCTGCGCCGTGCTGTAATAAATATAAGTGTCTTTAATCCGCTGGTCAATTTCAGGATATTCACGATTCTTGTTGTTATCATTCTCGTTGGCTTGGTTCGCGTTATACGGCGGATTGCCCATCACCACCATGATCGGCTTGCTGTTCTGCCTGACGATTCGTTCCATGTTGGCGTCGGTCAAGCCGAAGAAGTTCAACTGTTTGCCCGTGTGTTCAAAGCCCGTATTATCGAGCGTATCCACAAAGCAGATATTCTCGAACTCCTTGAACTTGCCCATCTTTTGCTTGTACGTATATTCGATGTTCAAATTGGCGATGTAATACGGCAGCAGCGAAACCTCGTTGCAGTGGATCTCATGCTCGTATTTATATTCCAATTGTTCGGGCGGCAGGTATTCGATCAACTCCGTGATGAACGTCCCCGTGCCGGTATCGGGGTCGAGCAGTTCCACGCCTTTATCGCCGAGCGTCTTGCCAAAATGCTTGAAGACCAGATGATCCGCGCCCGCAATCATGAACTGCGCCGCTTCTTCGGGCGTGTACACGATCCCCAATTTATCGGCGGCTTTCGGGTTGTACGCCTTGTAAAAACTCCCATACAACGCCTTCAAAAATTTCTGCTTCTCGTGATGGTCGCTGATCTGCGAAGCGCGCGCGTTGATCGTCTCATAATACGGCGCGATCTTGGCATGGATGTTGCGCTTCGTCTCGCCCTTGTAAAACGTCCCCGCCACCTCCGCCAGTTTCTGCGCGATCACATTCTCGCGGTGAAACTCCGCCTCGTCGAACACGCGCATAAAAATATCCTCGGTCAACACGTGCTGGATAATCATCTCGCGCACGTCCGCCAATTCGATCTTCGGGTTAATCGCCTTCTGCGCCAACTCTAAAAACTCATTCAACGCATCACTGAACCCACTGTTCACTGATAACTGATCACTAATCACTGCTCTTAAAACTTCCGCCAGCCCGCCCACCTCCGCGCTAAACAACTCAATCGCCTTATGAAAATCAGAAACTTCCTTCGGCTCATAACTGATGAATTTTGTCAGCAGAAAATCAAGCGCCTTCGCGTCGCTGAACGCCGCCCGCAGAATTTCCTCTCCGCCCTGGTATAAAACCGCCGTGTGCGTATCTTCAAATAAAATATTAAAAGATGGATAACCCTTATTGAATTTCGCTTTGATCTCGTCGTCGAGTTTATCCTTCTCGTCCTTGCTTTCCCAATAGCCCCAATCCTGACGCAGCGCGTCTTTCAACACGCCGTCTGGACGAATCCGCGTGCCTTTCTTGGATTCAAATTCAACTTCCGCCACCAACACGAGATTTTTCCCGCGCGCATATTGCTCCAATAAATCCTGAAACGGCTTGCGTAACGAAGATTCATTACTCGCGCCGCTGTAGCGTTTGACCTTGTCAACTTCGGCATAATATTTTTGAATCAATTGGATGGACATAAGGTTCCTCTGTCATTGCGAGCCGCCGCTTTTGCTCTTTGGCGGCAAAGCAATCTCAGGCTTGGCGCAAGCAGATTGCTTCGGGCAAGAACAAGAACGCCCTCGCAATGA
>VFKN01000112.1 GCA_009885525.1 Anaerolineaceae bacterium
AATGATCGCCCACATCAAGGATTACCCATGCCGGGACTTTCTCCCAATGAATTCGCCAAACGCCTCTGGCTTATTTAATGGCAAGCGTTCTTCCTTTGTTTGACCATTATACAACCAACCTTTATCTCTCAATCATTGGAATTATGCCGCTGGTTATCGTTTCAACTAAATAAAAAAGAGCTGCCATTTGAGGCAGCTCTTTTTTGTTTGCATCACAGATTTACTCCTCCCCCATCTGCTCCTTCACTTTTTTTGTTTGTTTGCCGCGATCATCCGTGGAAAGAATGCGCTTGCGGATGCGATAGTTCTCAGGGGTGATTTCCAGCAACTCATCATCCGAAAGATATTCAATCGCTTCATCCAAACTCATTGAACGCGGCGGTGTCAGGCGGATTTCCATATCGCCGCCCGATGCGCGCATATTGGTCAGATGTTTCTTCTTGCACACGTTAATCGGGATATCCTGTCCGCGCGAATTTTCGCCGACGACCATACCTTCATAAACACTCACACCCGGCCCCACGAACAACTGTCCACGGTCTTCCGCGCTTTTAAGTGAGTAAGCAGTAGTTGTGCCGGCCTCCCAGGCAACAATAGAACCGCGCGGACGTGAAGACATCGGGCCGGCTAATTCGTCATACCCGTTGAAGATCGTGTGCATCACACCCTCACCACGTGTAGAGGTGAGGAATTGATAGCGGAAACCAAGCAAGCCGCGTGTCGGGACGATGTATACAATGCGCGTCATACCCTGACCGGCATCATGCATTTCAGTCATTTTGCCGCGTCTGCTTCCGAGCATTTCCACGACAACGCCAACGGTTTCATTACTGGTCTCAACATGCACTTCTTCATACGGTTCGAGCAAAACACCATCGTCGGCCTTGTGATAAATAACCTCAGGGCGCGATACCTGGAATTCATAACCTTCGCGGCGCATGGTCTCGATGAGAATACCCAAATGCAATTCGCCACGACCAGAGACTAAAAAGTTTTCAGCTGAGTCAGTTTCTTCGACCCGCAAAGAAACATTGGTGCGAAGTTCTTCGAATAAACGCTCGCGTAGTTTACGCGAAGTACCCCAGGTCCCTTCTTTGCCGGTGAACGGAGATGTATTGACTCCAAACGTCATGCGAACAGTCGGTTCTTCCACTTTGATGGTCGGCAATGCAACCGGATTAGCCAGGTCAGCGAGAGTCTCCCCAATGGCGATACCGTCAAGACCAGCCAGCGAAACAATATCGCCCGCTTTGACTTCATCGATTTCAATTTTGTTCAAACCCTTGAAAGTATAAAGATAACGCGCGTTTTCAGGCACAATCGTTCCATCTAATTTCATGCGCGCCAATTTTTGACCGGCTTTGATCGTGCCAGCAAAGACACGGCCAATGGCGGTCACGCCGCGATAATCATCATAGCCAAGCGCGGTGATGAGCATCTGCAAAGGCGCATCGGGATCTACTTTGGGGGCGGGAATGTGCTTGAGGATCGTATCAAACATGGGCTGCAGATCAGCACTGAGGTCTGGCGTGAGACCAGCGCGTCCGGCTGTGGCCTGAGCGTAAACAACGGGAAAATCCGCCTGCTCTTCGCTCGCACCGAGTTCGATGAATAAATCAAAAGTTTCATTAAGCACGCGCGCGGGCTCGGCATCTTTGCGGTCTACTTTGTTGATGACGACAATCGCTTTGTGTCCCATTGCGAGCGCTTTCTTTAATACGAAGCGCGTTTGAGGCATAGGGCCTTCAGCCGCGTCTACGAGCAGGAGCACGCCATCCACCATGTTCATAACGCGTTCCACTTCGCCGCCAAAATCGGCATGGCCGGGTGTATCCACGATGTTAATCTTGATCGGTTGATTGGTAACTGGCTCAACTAGGGTAATGGCGGTGTTCTTGGCGAGGATGGTAATGCCGCGCTCGCGTTCAAGATCATTTGAATCCATCACGCGTTCTTCAACGTGTTGATGTTCACGGAAAGTATGTGATTGGCCGAGCAGACCATCCACGAGAGTGGTCTTGCCGTGATCAACGTGCGCGATGATGGCGATATTACGGAGGTCGGTTCGTTCGATTTGCATGGTTTCTTCTCTAATTCTCTAATTTGGTCGTTAATGAAAGTGCACAAAAGTAATACTTACACAAGTAAACATGTGAGGCTGGCATAAAAAATCCCCGACCGATAGGGACCGAGGACTTTGGTTCTCAGGCGTGCGGGGTCTATCTTATGGATAAAACTTCAAGATTCTTTAAGAATTCAGAAATTATTATTGGGAGCCTGACGGGTTTCGAACCCGCAACATTCGCCTCCACAGGGCGACGCTCTGCCGTTGAGCTACAGGCTCCATAATTGAAGCGGATGTGATTATATCATTAGACTGAAAAGGTGTGCAAGATTTTCAAGGGTGCAATTTTTAGCGCAGCAACTTTCACAACCAGATAGACTCAGACACTATTCAACATGCCCAATATGGATTGAAGAACCGCTTCGCGCTTAACTTTGATCTGTTCGCCATTCATCATATTTTTTATCGCCACCTCGTTATTTGAAAATTCATCAGGTCCCATCGTAAGGACAACTCGCGCCTTCATTTTATCCGCAAACTTGAATTGTTTTTGAAGTTTAGCGGGCTCGGGGAAGCACAATACATTCAATCCTGAGTGGCGTAACTCTGCGGCCAGGGCATATGATTCGCGCAAGAGACTCTCATCAAAAACGGTAACCAATACAGGTGCCGGACTGGGAACAAATTCGGGCAGGAGTCCTTTTTCTTTCAAGAGAATTCCAATCACCACATCGCCCATCGCGAAGCCAACACCCGACAACGACTGGCCGCCAACATCCGCCAGCAAATTATCGTAACGCCCCCCACCGAAAATCGCGCGTTTCAAAGAACCGCTTGTGTCGAAGGCCTCGAAGACGGTGCCGGTGTAATATAAAAGTCCGCGCATGATATTGGGATCAAACTTGACATAATCACTTACGCCCAATGCTTCCAACGCGGAAAATAGGCGCACGAGTTCATCACTCTTTTTCCAGAGATCAAAATTATCAAGAATACTCTTCAATCCATCCAGCTGCGTTTGATCCAAGCCAAGTTCAAGCGCGTAGGAATCCCATTTAGCGGATTCCATTTTGGAGCGGCGATCGACGAGGTTGGAAACATCCATGCGTTTTTCAGCGGAGATGCCAAGCGCATCAAATTCAGAATCCATCAGGCGGCGATTGTTTACATAAATGGCTGCCAGATCAGAGGTCAGCCCCACAGAACGCAGGAAGGCCGCGCCGACAGCGATCAACTCCGCGTCTGCTTCGGGAGAATTAACTCCGAGCATATCCAGATTCCACTGGAAGAATTCACGGCTGCGTCCCTTTTGCGGTTGTTCATATCGCCAGAAGGGACCGAACGACCACCAACGTGCAGGGAAAGTCAACTCGCCTTGTTTGGCGGCGATCATGCGCGCAAGACTCGGTGTGAGCTCGGGGCGCAGCGTGACGAAATCGCCGCCGCGGTCTTGAAATGTGAATGACTGTTTCTTGACAAGTTCCTCACCGGATTTTGCCGCGTAAAGATCAATGGCCTCAATGAAGGGTCCATCATATTCCTGATAACCAAAAGATTGTGAAGCCGCACGGACCTTCTCGTATATGAAATTACGAAGCGCCATTTCTTCGGGATAAAATTCACGCGTGCCTTTTACAGGTTGAATTTTGCTGCTCATGTTTGCTCCAATTTCTCTGCATTCTATCATGAGTTGATTGATTGCGCTTCAAAATTCAGTCGTTGAATTTTGAAGCGCTTTTGGTATAATCTTCTCATTACTTTTAAGGAGACACATAATGAAAATTGACTATCAGGAACCCAGCAAAGACCTGTTGATGCGAATTGACATCCACGAGAAATATGGCTCAGCCAACATTGATGCGTGGACGAATGAACTGCTCAAGCCGCAAGTGGGCATGGACATCCTCGATGTGGGCTGCGGCGCGGGCAAGTTGAGTTTCTTATTTAATGATTACGTCAAAGGCGGCGCGAAGATCACCGGCGGCGATTTCTCGGAAGAATTATTGGAAAAGGCACGCGAGAAAAACAAAAACACCGGCGCGGATATTGATTTCCAATTTTTGGATTTCAACGAGAAATTCAAATTTGCGGATAATACCTTCGACCTTTGCACATCTGCATTTGCGATCTATTACGCCTCCGACCTCGACTTCACCTTTGGCGAAGCGCATCGCGTGTTACGAAATCCCGATGCAGGATCGGGAAAGCCTGGCGGGCGACTCTTTGTATCAGGCCCATTGCCCGAAAACAAGCAGATGTTTTACGACATCATCAAAGAAGCCACCCATGCGGCCATCCCACCCATGCCCGGCTCTTCACGCTTCAAGGGCGATATTTTCAACACGATCAGCAAAATTTTCGCGAAGACCGAATTGCACAAATTTGAGAATCACCTGACCTTCCCGGAAGTCGCGCCTTTCATTGATTATGTCCGCGCTTCTTTGGGAGAAGACCGCAAACTGTGGACCTCCATGTTCAATGGCAAGGACGAATACGAGGTCTTAATCGGCAAAATCACTGAAGTGGCTACGCGCTGGTTTGAGCGCGACGGCAAACTGGTGATGACGAAAGTCGTCGGCGGAATTCTGGCGACAAAATAACTTTCCGTCATAGCGAGGGCGTTCCTGCACATCCCGACGAAGCCACCTCCTCGCGACATGAGATTGCTTCGTCGGGAAGAACGTCCTCCTCGCAATGACATCATCAGATTATGAATTTCTTCGGTAAAAAAGTCCTCTTTCTCGGCGCGCACCCGGATGATATTGAGATCGGGTGCGGCGCTTTGATTCACCACATTGTCAATCAAACAGAGATCCTGTGCGTCACGCTTTCTGATAATCAAAAGAACCCTGACTTAAAAAATGTAAAGGGTGAGCATCTCAAGTCTATGAAAGTGTTGGGAGTGCCGGAGAATAAGATCCTCTTTGGACCTTTCACTACGCGTGTATTTCCTAATGCGCGTCAGGAAATTTTGGAATATTTTCTCAAACTGCGCAAAGACTTTCAACCCGACCTGATCTTCACCCACTCAACGCAGGATGTACACCAGGATCACAACACGATGACCGATGAGGCGCTGCGCGCGTTTCGCGGAATCACCGTCCTCGGGTTTGACGTAGTGCGCTCCTCTTATGGATTCTTCCCTCATTTTCTGGCGGAGGTCACTGAAGAAGACGTGAACAAAAAGATCGAGGCGCTTGGCGAATATGAGACCTACCGTGACCGCTATTATTTCAACAGCGAGTTGACGCGTTCCATCATGGTGCGGCACGGCGCGCTGGCGGAGCAACCCTTTGCGGAAGGGTTCGATATCTTGAGGATCGTCGGGAAGTTCGAAAAATAATAATTACCCCTCTATCTGATTACACATCCGTTACGATAAGAATAAAACCTTTTGGGGATAGTATAATGTTATGATCGTAAAATAGAACGATTTATTTACATGAATTTTCACAAGGCATATTTTATCGCCATGACATCAAGCGCCATTTTCGACAAATCATTAATCAATGTCCGCATAAACAAGGAGGCCGAAGCCGGTTTGCCGCCTTTACCCGCGCGTATGGCCACGGCTCCTTTTGGGCTGGATGTCTCAGGCAATCTGATCAAACAAGCGCGAAGTTCGACCTTGATTGGGGTAGTGAAGCAGCTGCGAGCATCCATAAAAGCGCGCGCGCAGAAAGATCTGCCAGGTTCGCTAACTCCTGAAGACCGGACTGCGCAGATGGAAGCAGAAGCGCAATCTGCGGTTGAAGAATTAGTACGCCGTTTAAATCTGGCTATGCCCGATGGGCGTTATCAAGTCAGCATCGAATCGCTTCTGAATAAAGACACATATTATTCCTACGAATTCAGTTTATTTGCAAATGATTACGCCGCAGAAATTTCAGGCGACCCATTGTTTTATTATCTGCGCGGCGTAAGAACCTTACCCGTGGGGATATTGAACTTAATCCGCCCGCTAACGCTTGCGTATGCCTATAGTATTTTGCCGCGTTTTTCATCGAAGCAATCCGAAGCGGATATTCGCGTGAACAAGTCGGGCAGCGATTTTGTGCACATCGAATGGCACAGCCAACAGCAACTGGCAAAGATCCCCGTTGAATTACACCGCCGTTTTATCCGCATGTCCTGCCGCGCATATCAGGGTGTATTCTCCGGCGTTCCTTATTTTCATTCCGGTTTGCCCTTTGCAAACGTGGAGGAAATAAAATGCCAGCTGCGCGGCGATCCATATTGCGAGTGGAAATTAACATGGAAGAATCCGCAATCGACAGGGATTTCGGGATTTTTCAAGAGACCTAAAAAGAAAAGTCAGAGCGATACAGATCAAGCGCTTGCGCTTCCGCAGCAATCGATTGAAAAAAGCGCGTTCGATATTCAACCGGATCAAAATGCGGAATCCGATTTACAGCCGCTACCCGCGCATATGATCAACCCGCCTTTCGGGTTGGATGAGGCGGGCAATCTGGTCAAACAATCACGTTCATCCTCATTGATCGGGGTTGTGGAACATCTAAAATCTTCGGTAATGGAACGCGCACAAAAAGAGGCACCGGATTCACTTACCCCGGAAGCACGCGCAACGCATATTGAGAATACGGTTAAAAACGCCGTGGATGAACTTGTGCAGCGCTTAAATCAGGCGATGCCCGGCGATCAATATCACGTCAGCGCGGAATCACTTTTAAATAAAAGCAATTATTATTCTTACGAGTTCAGCCTATTTGCCAATGAATACGCGGCGGAAATTTCGGGCGACCCGCTCTTCTATTATTTGCGCGGTGTAAAAAGCGTACCGGCGGGTATGCTGGGAATGGTCCGCCCGCTTTCACTATCTTATGTGTACAGCATTCTGCCGCGCTTCTCATCCAAACAGACCGACGCAGATATTCGCGTGACGAAGTCAGGCGACAACTTTGTGAACATCGAATGGCACAGCGAAGCGCAACTCGCAAAAATCCCCGAAGTGCTGCACCGTCGTTACATCCACATGACATGCCGCGCTTACCAGGGCGTATACTCAAGTATCCCTTTTTATCATTCTGGAATTCCTTTCGCACATGTGGAAGAAGTAAAATGCCAGCTGCACGGCGATCCTTATTGTGAATGGAAACTCACATGGCAAGCCCCTGAACCTTCGGAAATTTTTAAATTTTTCAAGAAGCAGAAAAAAGAAGAACCGCCCAAAACCGTTTCAGCCACCACGCTTGAAGAATCCATGTTCCCTAAAACATGGGACGATGAAGGCTTGGGACCGCTTCCAAAATACCTTGTGGGCAAACCTTTCGGCAACGATGAGGCCGGCAAACCGATCAATCACATACAAGGCACTTTGCTGTTCTCGGCGATCGAGCAGCTGCAGGAATCAACTGCCCGCAATGCATCGGTATTTTTAAGCGATACGTTGACAGCACAGCAGCGCAGCGCCAGCCTGGAGCAGGCAAAATCCGAGGCCGTTGATCAATTAATTCGAGAAGTCAACGACGCAATCACAGATCCGCGCTACAACATTACGCGCGAGATTCTTTTTGACACCAACCGCTTCTATTCATATGAATTCAACCTGCTGGTTAATGAAATTGCGCAGCGTATCAGCGGCGATAAAAATTTCTTCTTCCGGCGTGGATTCAAAAGCGTCCCGGATGGACTCAAGGCAATTGTTAAACATCTTTCCGTGCAGCAAATTTACAACCTTGTACCGCGCTTAACTGCAAAAGTGGTGGATGAAGATATTCGTGTGGCAAAAGTCACAGCGAACAGCGCGATCATCCAATGGTATCCAAAAAAGCAACTGGATAAACTCCCTGAAATCTGGCATCGCCGCTCGGTATATTTGACCTGCCAGGTATATCAAGGAGCGTATGCCTCGGTGCCGCAATTCAGCAAGGGGCTGGCTCCCGCCTATCCGCGCGAGCTGCGCTGTGTGCTTGATGGGGATGAATGCTGTGAATGGGAATTCACCTGGCGGGATGCGGAAAAGAAGAGCAACGCCCTTAACCGTGACGCAGTTGAATCCTCCACAATGCTGCTTATGGATCGCGTAGACTGGCAACCGACCCTGTATCCCGATAGCGAACTCCCGCCCCTGCCCGCGCAGATGCAAAATATCCCGTTCGGCACAAATGAAGAAGGCAAACCGATCCGCGAGACGGAGTCATCTTCGATCCTTGCCTCTATTAAACAAATGCATGACTACATTCAACGGCGCGCGGAACAAGACATGCAATTTGAGGACAACCTCGAAAAACGCGCAGGGTATATCGCCAGGATGCAGAAGGATGCCACCAGTCAATTAATACAACGGCTGAATGCAGCCATGCCGAATGCGCGTTACAAGGTCACACAAGATCAGCTGTTTGCCCTGCACCAGCACTATTCGAATGAATTCAATTTATATGTCGCTGAGTATGCCCGCGATATATGCGGAGATCCGCGCTTCTTCTTCAACCGCGGCTTGCACGGAGTGCCTGCTTCGCGCCTATTCTCAGTCATACAGCGTTTCCATGCACTCTCACTGAGACAGGTGTACGGACTTCTGCCTCAATTCGTGCGCATGTTTAGAGACAGCGATGTTCGCATCGTACGCCTGTCTGTAAACTCCGCCGTCCTGCAATGGCACGCTGACCCGCAATTGATTCACATCCCTGCCTCTGTTCAGCAACGCTACAAGCGGATGGTTCACGAAAGTTATCAAAGCCTGTTTGCCGTGATCCCCTATATTTATTACGGGCAGCCGATCGCGCACGTAAAGGAAAATCACTCGGTGATCAAAGGCGATCCATACAGTGAATGGGAATTCACCTGGCAGACCGCTACGCAGCGCCAATCCCTTTTTGAGATCGCCGCAGGCCTGCTGGGTTCCGCCCTCGTGACTGCGTATCTGGTATTACGCCTGGCGGGATGGCAATATGTCGCGGTCATACTCGCGCTCCTCGCCCCGGCACTGATCGGATTTTTATCCTATCAGTTTCACAAATTAAACGCCAAGAGCCAGCAGCAGGAATCTTTACTGCTCGAACAACGCGATAAATCTGAAGAACAATATGACGCGCTGCAGCAATCCAATGCCAATTTGCAAATTTCCAACATGGCGTTGCAGCAGAGGATATCGGAAGCGACCACGCTTTACGACATCGGCACAACCCTAAGCGACACGCTTGATACATTTGAATTGTTGGAGCGCAGCCTGCGCGCCGTGACCACCCACCTGCACTTTGACCGCGCCATCATCATGCTGGTTGAAGAAGACCGCCAGATGTTGATCTACGCCCACTCGATCAACTTTGCGCCAGAGGTAGTGGAAACGCTCCGACATATGGATCTGATGCTTGACCCGGCAGCAGGATCGTTGATCCCAAAAATCATGCGCTCAGGCAAACCGAGTCTGGTCGATATCACAAATCCCAACCTAAGCGAACGCGCGCTGCGCTACTTCGATGCTGTTAAGACCAAATCATTTCTGGTAGTCCCATTACTGGCAAAAGGCAAACATCTCGGCGTGTTGATCATCGATAACGCGCTGACGGAACGCCCCATTTCTGAAAACGCGTATGATCTGTTATTCACCATCGGCAGCCAGATCGCCAGCGCAGTGGATAGCGCGCGGCTTTATGAAACCCTGGAACGGCGCGTTGAACTACGAACCGCCGAACGCGCGCACGCCGAAGAAGAATTAAGATTGCAACTGCGCGAATCTTTGCTGCTCAACCGCGTGATCGCGGCTGCCACCTCCAGCATGGAGATTACGCACGTCCTCGAAATTGTCTGCCGCGAGATGGCGCAATTCCTGAACGTGCCGCAATCCGCTTTTGCCCTGCGGCAGCCCAACCGTGATTATATGAAGGTAGTCGCTGAATACATTGAACCGGGACGCATCCCCGCCATGGGAGTGACCTTCCAAATTTCAAACAATATTATTAATGAATACGTTGTAAACAACAGATCGCCATTTGTAGTTAATGATGTACAGCACGACCCGCGCATGGAATCGATGAAGAAAATGTTCAATAACCGCGAAACATCCTCGTTATTAATTGTGCCGCTGGTCATTCGCGATGAAGTGGAAGGCACGCTAGGCTGGGATTCGATCGAGCCGCGCGATTTCAGCGAGCGCGAAATTTCTCTGGCGCAGAATGTAGTCGCAGCGGCTGGCCGCGCGCTGGAAAATGTCCGCTTATATGAAGCAGTGCAGCAGGAACTGGCGGAGCGCAAACGCGTGGAAGAGGAATTGCGTTACGCCAAAGAGAACGCGGAATCGGCTTCACGCTCAAAGAGCGAATTTTTGGCGAATATGAGTCACGAGATTCGCACGCCGATGAACGGCATTATCGGCATGACTGGCTTGCTGCTTGACACAAAATTATCAAGTGAACAACTCGAATATGCCGACACCATCCGCGCGAGCAGTGATTCGCTGCTGACCATCATCAACGACATTTTGGATTTCTCGAAGATCGAGGCCGGAAAACTGGACCTGGATAACCAATCCTTTGACCTGCGTGACTGCATGGAAGCAGCGATTGACCTGCTGGCATTGAAGACCACCGAAAAGGGACTCGAATTGGGGTGTGTGATCGAACCGAATGTGCCGGAAGCAATCGTGGGCGATGTGACGCGTCTGCGCCAGATCATCGTCAACCTGCTCAGCAACGCGGTCAAGTTCACAAATGAAGGCGAGATCGTACTCAGCGCAGAAGTCTGGCGCAGTCCATCGGAAGGCAATTCAAATTTTATTTTGCATTTCTCGATCCGCGATACGGGCATTGGAATTCCGCCAGACCGCATGGATAAACTCTTCCAATCGTTTTCGCAGGTCGATTCTTCGACCACGCGCAAATACGGCGGGACGGGGCTGGGGCTGGTGATCAGCAAACGCTTGAGCGAGATCATGGGCGGCACAATGTGGATGGAGAGCGAAGAGCATGTCGGCTCGAATTTTCATTTCACAATTTCCGCGCCTGCCACAGAGATCGCGCAGAGCGGGAAACCGGCCATCCCCGCGCAATTGAGCGGCAAGCGCATGTTGATCGTGGATGATAATAAAACAAACCGCCGCATTTTGACTTTGCAGGCGCAGTCATGGGGTATGACCCCGACTGCATTTGAAAACCCATTGGAGGTATTGGACGCGCTCAAGCAAGGCGAAAGATACGACATTGGCATTTTGGATATGCACATGCCCGAGATGGACGGCGTAATGCTCTCAAAAGAGATCCGCAAGCAGTATGCTGAATTACCCCTGATCATGCTGACCTCACTCGGCTGGCGCGACCCGGGTGACATGGCTAATTTTGCGGTGTTTTTGACGAAACCGGTCAAGCAATCCAGTTTATATAATGCGGTTATAAATGTGCTATCCTTGCAGAATAGCGTGGAAGAAAAACGTATTACAGCCGGTGAGACATCGTTTGACGGGCAATTGGCAGTACAGCATCCCATGAAAATACTGTTGGCGGAAGATAATATGGTCAACCAAAAATTAGCGATTCGCATTTTGGACCGCATGGGTTACCGCGTGGATGTGGCCGCGAACGGACTTGAAGTGCTGCACTCGCTTGAACGTCAGCGCTACGACCTGATCTTGATGGATGTGCAAATGCCCGAGATGGACGGCTTGCAGGCAACGCGCGCGATCCGCCTTAAGTTCCCGCCCAACATGCAGCCGCAGATCGTGGCGATGACCGCCAATGCCATGCAAGGCGACCGCGAAATGTGCCTGCAAGCAGGCATGAATGATTATGTCAGCAAGCCCATTCAAGTAAAAGAATTGGTCGCAGCCTTACAGCGCGCGGCACAAAAAAAACAGGAAATTTAACGTTACTTTTTTACTATTTCTCTACCGTATATGCAAACCCTAAAGGTCTGCTTTACCTTCGTAAATTCCCAATTAACGAGAAAGACCTTTAGGGTTTTTTACGTGGGAAATGTACGGTAGCAAATTTATCATAAGAGATTTTATATATGTCCTCAAAATTTTACTTAAGCATCCGCGCAAAACTGGTCATCCCTTTCGTCCTGATCATCGCCTTGACCATGGGTGTGTTGCTTCCAATTACCAACATTATGATCGCACGGCGCGTGGAGTCGGAAGCAGACCGGCGGTTGGGGCAAACCGCGGACTCGGTCATGGAACTGATCGCCAGCAGCCGGGAACGCGTATTGTTGAGCGCAAATTTCGTCTCGAACTTAAGCGAAGTTATGGTGGTCAGCGACGATAAGGAAGCGTTGTCAAAGGCATTGCCCCCGCGAAGAGAAGAACTGGGCTTGCAGGAACTCAGCTTTTACTCGTTCGATTTCAAATCAGGGGAAACACCCTTTTTCTATGGCGGCCCGGTCATTTCCACCCGCTTGCAAGTCAGCAAGGAAACTACACGTATCCGCGATGAATTGATTGCAAGCGTGCTCAAATCAGGCAGGCCGGCCAGCAGGATCGCGATCGCGCCGCAGTCTTCGCAGATATTGGGAGCGTCACCAGTATATAAATTTGAAAAAAGCAATTGGACGCTCACGGGTGTGGTCCTGGCTGTTTCCTATCTGGATGAAAGTTTTATCGCGCACATCAGCAATATCCTGGATGCAAAAGTGGCGATTGTCAAAGATAATGCAACCATCGTTGCCACCATAAATAAAAACACCGGATATGAAACCCTGATCAATGAAGGCTTCATCCCCGCGGATAACTCTTTATCTTCAACAAATATTACGGGGACAGACAATGAGCAATACCGCATGCTGGCGCATCCGCTGACATTGAACGGCGAATTCCAGGGGACGTTGCTGATTGCACAGCCGATCAGCAATTTTGTGCAGGTGAAGAAGGACATTCAATTTGCGTTGATCGTTTTTTCGGTGGTATTGGCGATCACAAGTTTGCTGTTCGGCGTGGGTGTCATATTCAGTTTTGCGAAACCGCTGGAAATATTGGCGCAGGCAACAAAACATGTCAGCGAAGGGAACTTCGACCGGCAGGTGCCTGTAAAGGTTATCATCCTGCGTGATGAAGTTTCCGACCTGGCTGAAAATTTCAACGGCATGACGGAACACCTGCGTGACCTGTACAACACGCTTGAAGAACGCGTGGAAGAACGCACCAGCGAATTGGTGGAAGAACGCAATAAACTGGATGCCGCCAGTCAGGAGCTGGAAATCGCGCGCGACATTGCACTGGACGCCTCACGCGCAAAAAGTTCATTCCTTGCAAGCATGAGTCACGAGATCCGCACGCCAATGAACGGGATTATCGGCATGACCGGGTTGATGCTTGACACTACATTATCCAATGAACAGCGCGAGTATGCCGAGACGATCCGCAATAGCGGTGACTCATTATTGACGATCATCAACGACATTCTGGATTTCTCGAAGATCGAAGCGGGAAAACTTGACCTGGATAACGAGCCATTCGACCTGCGGGATTGTTTGGAATCGGCGATTGATCTACTGGCGCTGAAAGCCGCGGAGAACGGACTCGAATTGGGATGCATCATCGAACCGGATGTGCCGGAAGGTATCGTGGGCGACGTGACGCGCCTGCGCCAGGTACTCGTGAACCTGCTCAGTAACGCGGTCAAATTCACAAAGCAGGGGGAAGTGGTGTTGACGGTGAGTTTGGGTAAACAAGTAGACAGGCACGCAAGTACACAGGTAAATGACGGACTACCTGTTTCCTTGTCTACTTGTTTACTTCATTTCTCCGTGCGCGATACGGGCATCGGCATTCCCAAAGACCGCATGAACAGACTCTTCCAATCGTTTTCGCAGGTGGATTCTTCGACCACGCGTAAATACGGCGGGACGGGCTTGGGGCTGGTGATCAGCAAACGTTTGAGCGAGATCATGGGCGGAGAAATGTGGGTCGAGAGCGAGGATGGCAGCGGCTCCACTTTCCATTTTACGATTCAGACGCGCGCCGCAGCCCTGCCCCCTGTTAACAAGCGATCCGTGCCCCCTCAATTGAACGGGATGCGCATGCTGATCGTGGATGATAATCAGACCAATCGCCGCATTCTGACTTTGCAGGCGCAATCCTGGGGTATGACTCCAGCGGTGTTTGAGAATCCACTGGAAGCGCTGGAAACGATCAAGCGCGGCGAGAAGTATGACATCGGCATTTTGGATATGCACATGCCCGACATGGATGGGATTACGCTTTCAAACGAGATCCGCAAAAACGGAAATCCACTGCCGCTGATCATGCTGACCTCGCTGGGCTGGCGCGATCCTGAGCAGACGATACACTTCGCCGCCTTTTTAACAAAACCGGTTAAACAATCCAGTTTGTATAATGCGATGCTTGGCGCGCTTTCCTTAAATGAGGCGGGCGTAAAACAAGTTGCATCTGCTGAAACACCTTTTGATTCCGACCTGGCGGCGCGCTATCCAATGAAGATATTGCTGGCGGAAGATAATGCGATCAATCAAAAATTGGCCGTGCGGATTTTGGAGCGCATGGGATATCGCATTGACATTGTATCGAACGGGCTCGAGGCGGTACAGTCAATTAAACGTCAGCATTACGACTTGATCTTAATGGATGTACAAATGCCCGAAATGGACGGACTGGAAGCCACGCGCGTGATCCGCCGTAAGATCGCAGCTAATATACAGCCGCGTATTGTGGCAATGACCGCCAATGCCATGCAAGGCGACCGCGAAGCCTGCCTCGAAGCAGGCATGGATGATTATTTGAGCAAGCCGATCCAGGTAAAAGAACTTGTGGCGGCCTTGAAGAATGCGGCGACAAAAAAATAACATGACCAAGCCTTTATCCAACTCAGCTTTTATAACAGAATTAACCCCGCGCGGACAAATTCCACTGACGCCAAAACTGCCGCTCCTGCCGCAGTATATGAAACGCATCCCTTTTGGGCTGGATGAAAACGGAAAGCACATCACGGACATCCGCGGGAATGTGATCAAGCCGGTGGTGATGTATATGCTTGAATGTGTTGAAAAAAGAAATGTCGGGCGCGTCGAATCAGCGCACGCAAAAGCTCAGGCGCAATTAATAGCCCGGCTGAATACCTGTATTCCCAACCCCACACATCACGTCACTTTTGACTATTTGCTCAAGGAAGGCAACTTATATTCCTATGAGTTCAACGCGTTCGTGCACTACATCTGCAATGAGCTGGCGGAAGAGCCGCATTATTTTTTCAACATCGGGCTGCGCGTCTTCCCCGAGTCGATGAGATTCCTCTTTCAGGCGGTTTCACTGCAACAGGTTTACGCGACCATGACGCGCATCGGTTCAAAGTTTTCGGCGGAGCAATTCAAGACGCTGGAATCTACAGACAATTCGATCGTGATACAACGGCGCACACCCACAACTCCGCAGCAATTGGGAGAGACCGCCTGGTTTATACACGCAGCGTCGGGATGTCACACACTGCGCGGCGCACTCTCCACATTCCCAGCTATTCACTCGGGGCAGCCGAATGCGGAAATCGAAGAGCGCAAATGTTTACTACGCGGCGATGATTGCTGCGAGTGGAAGTTCATCTGGCAGGCACAAAAAAGGCGCGGACTGTTCGGGTGGTTGACAAAGTAAAACGCGAGTTCTGAAAAATATACAAAACGCGCCGCTGAGAAATTCAGCGGTGCGTTTTGTATTATATGCTTGCCCTAATTGGAACGTCCCGAAGGTTTGCCGTGCGGACTTATTTTCCGATAAAACCTTCGGGACGGCGTTGAATATTAATTGTGGTTTTCCTTTTTAACTGATGTTACTCAAAACTCACTGCGAAGCAGCCGGAGTATTATCAAGTAAGTCCGACACGACGGGTGTTGCGATGATGAATAGCCTGCCCCATGACAGATCACCAGCGGACTCAATGCAGGTTTGCAGGGTAACGTGATATCCGCCTTCGTAGACTCTCGTGAAAAGTTCCCCGACGCCGATAACAGTTTGCGTTTGAAGGTCTTTATATTGACCATATGGAAGCACCTGATACATAAGAATATTTTCAACGACAAAGGTCTGTGTGCGTCCATCGCCGTATACGAGTATGACCTGGTTGCCTTGGACAATATTTGCGAATGATCTACCCCCCAGATTGTTGTGCGCCAGCAGACCGATGTTACCGGCCCTGGCAGCCATCTCGAACTGTGTGACAACGGAAGGCTGCGTAGAGACAAAACCAGGTTCCCCTTCAGGCTGCTGAACAATGGGATACGACATCACATTCGCAACATACGCGCCGCGCAGCATATTCGCATCCCCATTTTGGACACTGGCAATAAATGTATTTAAGTCAGGCTGGCTGAGTAGTGCGCTTTGCGCTTGAGCGCGGGCAGGCAGGGCAAAGGTAAAGAATACAGCAGTCAGCAAGGCGCTGATAAGTGAACGAACTATTATTCGTGTAAAGCAATTTTTTGGTGTCATAAGATGCTCCTTTTTATGAGCACCAAATTTCTTCACACAGTTGTCAATGCCTGGATATCTGAAAAAAATATGGATGCTCGTTTTCGGTAGTCTGGCGATCTTGACCGCACTGCGGTTTTAGACCCATTAACTTTGCGCCGCTGCTTTTCAACAGGTTTGCGTTTGTCGGTACGATGTATTTATTATGATTGGAGTATAGACAGAAGAGGGAGATGAGCCCATCCACGGAAGCACGTAAAACGGCCGGGGGAAGTACTTAATTCAAGTGCGTACTATCCCCACCAGATTCAACGCGGCGGCCATATGAAATTAAGTGAAAATACAGATGATATGAATACGGATATTCCACCACTACTACATGAATAAATCACCCTATGCAGTGTTGTTCAAAGCGAAAGAAACAAGGATGTATTCCTACAGCGCGATATTTATGTCGCAAAGCCCTGCCAAAGCGACATAAATGTCGCGCTACACTACAAATGTTACGAATATGTGGAAAAAATTATGGCTGTTCGTTTTCAGCGCCCAGACGATCAGGACTGGCATTTTTCAATGCGACCGTGAAGGTCGCGCCCTGGTTTTGAACACTCTCGACGCTGATGCTGCCGCCCAAATCCTCGACAATGGATTTGACGATATACAAGCCAATGCCGCTGCCGGGGATCTCGGCGATGGTGACATTTTTTGCGCGATAGAAACGCTGGAAGAGATGCGGCATTGCTTCTGGAGGAATGCCAATGCCGTGATCAGTGATAAAGACGCAGGTCTGATCCGCGCTTTGTTTTACGCAAACTTCAACCGTGCGCCCCTTTGGCGAAAACTTAATCGCATTGTTGATCAGGTTGATGAATACCTGCTGCAACCCGTTTTTATCGCCGATCACAAAAAGTTCTTTTTGCAGCGCTGATAATTCAATGGTTATATTGCGTTTGCCCGCAATCGGATTTACCGAAAAGATGGACTCCTGCAACACGGGAATCAAATCCAGCGGCGTTTTGTTTAACTCCATCATGCCGCTTTCCAGCCGCCCCGCAATCAACAAACGATCAATCAATATTTTTTGGCGGTTTAACTCGCCCGTCAACGTGCGCCAGTATTGGTTTACATCCTCCTGACTGCCCCCGTCCTGGATCAGTTCCGTCATAAGAATGGCAGTGGTAAGCGGCGTGCGTAATTCGTGCGAAGCGCGATTAATAAAATCGGACTTCATCCGATCCAGAAGCGCCTGATCTGTCACGTCGCGGATAACGAGCAGCGTCTCGGTCACGCTGATCGGCAATAAGCGGGCTTCGTAATCGCTGGCGCTGAAGGGCAGGGTAAATTTATGCGTCAATTGGGATGAGGCAAGCGCCGGGTTATCCACTTCCTCCATGATCAATTGCACGGTTTCCGCGGGCCAGATATCGCTTAGTTTCTTCCCGGAGATCATGTCGCGATGCAGATAGAGCGGATGATTGGGATTGGTTGTGTAATCGAGAATGACGCTGTTCGCATCCAGCCGGATGAGAAGATCGGGCAGCGCCGAGAGCATAATGCGATTACGCGTTTCGTTCAAGCGGATAGTCGTTTCGTAACCGGTGCGCTGCAAGGCCGAACCGATGAGACCCGCAGCCATTTCAGCGGCATCGCGCTCTGAAGAAGACCACGAAAGGCTTTTCGACGAATCAAAGAAACCGAGAAATCCCCAGGAATCCAACGTGCCGCGGATTGGGATAATCATCAGAGATGGCCCGCGTGACAGATCATCCCTGTTGAAAAAATGACTGCCCGAGACACCCAAAATGGGCGTGATAAATGGAAAGATCGTTTTCAGGATTTCAACGGGCGGCGAATTCTTTTTAGTCCATTGGTATTGGACGGTTACAACGGGCTGGGAGGAAAAAGTATTGATCTCGAATATGGCGCAGCAGGAAACGTCAATCGCCTCTCCCAGAGATGCGAGCACATCCGGTATCATCGTTTCAATGTTCGACGAACGCAACAAGCGCGCTGTCGCATTGTTAATCGCGGATAGAATGTGCGCCGATTTTGCCAGCGCAAGTTCGGAATATTTCCTTTCGGAAATATCGCGCGCAATACTTTGAATGTAGACAGGTTCATTCTTTTCGTTATAAATAATGGAAGCGCAAATCTCAACCGGAAAGCTGGAGCCGTCCTTGCGCCTAAGAATGCGTTCAACCATGTTCGTGTCGCCATCGAGAATGGATTCGCGCTCGGGCTGCCCGCCCAACATCGTAACCGCGCTGACGGGCAGCCCGATCAATTCCTCTTTTTTATATCCCAGCAGATCGAGCGCCTGCGCGTTTGCGGTAATGTAATGCAAATCCAAGCCGATAATAAATACGCTTTCACTGGTCTGGTCGAATAAAGCGCGGTAGTGCAGGTCTTCTTCGCCCCAGGCCGGTTTTTTTTTCTTCTTTAGCAAGTTAGCCAGATGCGGCGGGAGATTGCCGATGGGGATCGTCTTTTCATCCATAGACCACTTCGCCGGGCAGGAGTTTTGGAAGGATGGCTTGCACGTGACAGCCATGTTTGAATTCAAGTATTTCCACATCCCCTTTCAGAATTTGAAACACCGCGCGGGCAATTGCCAGTCCCACGCCCAAGCCCTCAAATCCGCGCGCGTCACCCTGGCTGATCTGATAGAAGCGCTCGAAAACTTTTTCGCGCAAATGGGCTGGAATGCCGGGTCCATTATCCCAAACATCAATAACAATGCCGCGCTCATCTTCGGGAGATATACGCAAACAAGCCCGGCCCTGCTCGGGCGTAAATTTCAAGGCGTTGTCCACAAGATGGATAAGCGCATGCAGGAACTCGCGGCGCGGCGCGGCAATTTTGCCTTCTGCGGGAATATCCAGCGTGAAGTTTATTTTTTTAGCCGCATAGCGCTCCAGCCTTTTGTTGATGGAGGCGCGGATATCGGAATTAAAATCAAGGGATTGCCTGATGGTGTTTAAATTTCCCTGGTCAATATTGCTCATCAAGATCAGGTCGGTGGAGAGCGATGCCAAACGGTCCGCGCTCGATAGCGCCATTTTCAAAAACCGGCCCTGTTCCTGCGGATCGTTGAATCTGTTATTTACCGCCAACTCCAGCGGCATAATGATATTGGAAAGCGGAGTGCGGATTTCGTGATGAAAATTTTGGAGGATCTCACGGCGCACTCTTTCCATATCCACCTCGGCAGCCGCTTTCGCCTCATCCCTGCCGCGCGTCTCGGCGGCGTGTACCCGGCGGATGACGGCGCCAACCCTGGCGATCAACTCATTGGTAACAAAAGGTTTCGTAATATAGTCATCCGCGCCATCCGTAATGGCGCTTACTTTGTCGCTCGAATCCGAGCGCGCGGTGAGGAAGATGAACGGGATGGAGGATAATTGCGGGTCATAGCTCATCAGTTTGCGCAGTTCAAAGCCGTTCGGCGGCGGCATCATCACGTCTGAAAGGATGAGGTCCGGCAAATTCTTTTTCGCCATTTCAAAGCCTTCACTGCCATCCTCAGCCGTGACTACACGATAGCCGTGTTTTTTGATCGTGGCCGCCACCCCCATGCGCAGGTCGGGATCGTCATCGATAATTAAGATGAGCGGTTGAGTATCCATTTGAATTTTATCTTTCATACTGGTCTTAACGGATTCAGATTCTGGGTTGTGCCCATGGCTTTGACAGTCAGCCTGGCGTTATTGTTCACGAACATAGCCTGAATGGAACAAAACGAGATCAGGTCGCCTGAATTTAAGATGCACGAATCCACGGGTGCGCTATTTACAAAAGTGCCTCCCGTTCCACTATTGTTATACAGGACATATTTTCCGCCTTCATAGTGAATTTCAGCATGGAGGCGCGAGATAAACTCCTCGTGAAATACAATGTCATTGTCCAACTGGCGGCCGATACGGATCACCCTTTTTTCCAAAGGGATCATTTGCCGGTTGATGATTAGAAACACATTTTGTTCGCGCGCAGGCGCTGCAACCATTACTGCTACTTCGTTGTATATCATAGGTTTCTCCTCGTAAAATAAAAAAATAAGTGACGAATAAAAATGATACTAATCTACGTCCTTGTATCGCTTAAGTATAGATAATATGGGGTAATCATTCAATCGCGTAACTACGGTAAACAACCACGAAATACTACTTAGAATTCCCCTCCATCGCAGCCTCAAAATGAGCAGGCATGTGAAATTAAGTAAAAATACGGATGGTAGAGATACGGGTGTTCCGCTACCATTAGGTAACAATACACCCATGAGTCGTCTTATTAATAAAAGATATGTTCAAAATGACGGATGGGCGTGCCGTGAATAAGGATCATCACATGAAAAAGAAAATCAATCTCTCCTCCAATGCTTTCGATCTACGCGAGCGTGCGGAGGAAGAACTGAGCAAGCGCAAGAAAAAAGTCACGCATTCTCGAGAGATGGATGTTGCTACTCAACGCCTTTTCCATGAATTGCAGGTGCATCAGATCGAATTGGAGATGCAGAATGAGGAATTGATTCAAACGCGCACCACGATGAACACGCTGCTTGATCAATACACCGACCTGTATGATTTTGCCCCCGCGGGCTATTTCACGTTGGCGCGTGATGGCGCGATCCGCAAAGCCAATTTTGCGGGAGCGCAAATGTTGGGCGCAGAGCGCGGCAAACTGATCAAGCGGCGTTTCGGAGTTTTTGTATCCGTAGAGTCGCGTAAAATTTTCAGCGCTTTCCTTGAAAGCGTATTCGAAAGCGGGCAGAAAAAGATTTGCGAAGTGGCGCTCCAAAGCGAAGGACATGTTCCGCATTGGGTACATGTTGAAGCCACCTGTTCCGAAGATGGGCAGGAGTGCCGCGCCGTGATGAGCAATATTACCGAGCGCAAGCAGGCGGATGATCTCATACGCAAAGGACACGCGCGTTACCAGAATCTGTTCGAATCCTCGCCAATCGCCATTTGGGAGGAGGATTTTTCACAGGTCATGGAGTTACTCAACCGGCTGCGTAAATCCGGCGTGGATGATTTCGAGCGCTATTTCAATGAACATCCTGAAGCGGTTAATGAATGCAGGCGTCTTGTAAAAATACTGGATGTCAACCATATCGGCCTTAAAATGATAGGGGCGAATGACAAATCTGAAATCCTTGGCAGCCTCTCAAACACAACCAGCGAAGATTCGTTTGAAAATTTCAAGCGCGAACTGACCAGCCTGGCAAATGGCAATTTACACTACGAAGGGGAGAACATTTATTACAGCAAGCAGGGTATGCAAAAAAACGCCCTGATGCACTGTGGTGTCGTGCCTGGTTTTGAGGACACATTTGGCAAAGTCATCATTTCCTTTATCGATATCACCGAGCACAAACAAGTGGAGGAAGACATGCGCCAGCGTATGATCGAGCTGGAGATGCTCTACGAAAGCGGCTTAGCGCTCAATCAGATGACAACCTCAAAACAGATCGGGCAAAAGGTGATCGAACTATTCGAACAAAAAATGGATTGGCATCACACCGTCATCCGCTTGTATGACCCGCGTATGAACACATTGCAAATACTGGCGTTAAGTATGGGAAATAAACAGGCAGAGATGGAAGTGCATGAGCAGGTCAAACTCATCTCCCAACCCGGCGAGGGAATGACGGGCTGGGCAATTCAACATTCAGAGGTTGTGCGCAGCGGAGACTTGAACCATGACCCGCGCTATAAAGAAACAATTCCCGGCATGAACTCCGGGATATATGTACCCATGAAATCGCTGCGGCAGATGATCGGCGTAATCAGCATCGAAAGCGAGCAGCTGAACGCCTTCAGCAAAGCAGACGAGCGGCTCGTCATCACACTGGCAAATCAGGCGGCGGTGGCGCTTGAAAATGCCCAGTTGAACAGCAATCTTGAACAGCGTGTAAAAGACCGCACCGCCGAAGTGCAAGACCTGTACAACAATGCGCCCACCGGCTATCACTCACTGGATGAGAACGGCGTCATCATCATGATCAACCAGACTGAATTGAACTGGCTGGGTTACAACCGTGAAGAGGTCGTGGGCATAAAATCCTTCAACGACATTACCACCCCGCTGGGCCGCAAAGTATTCGCTGAAAAATTCCCGCTGCTCAAAACACAAGGCTGGGTCAAAGATGTGGAAGCCGATGTGGTTCGCAAAGATGGCAGCACTTTTCCGGTTTTGCTTAACGCAACAGCTATCTATGACGCCAACAGAAATTTTTTGAGCAGCCGCACCACCATTTTTGACATCACCGAGCGTAAATATGCGGAAGAAGAAGCGCGCAAACTATCGCAAGCGATCGAACACAGTCCCGCATCGGTGGTCATCACCAACCGCGATGGCATCATCGAATACGTCAACCCGGCGTTTTGTGAAGTGACCGGTTACACGCGGGATGAGGCGCTAGGTCAAAATCCGCGCATCATTAAATCGAATATCCATTCACTGGAGTTCTACCAGGCGATGTGGGCAACGCTAACAGCGGGCCAGCCATGGCACGGCGAGTTCTGCAATAAGCGCAAGAACGGCGAGTTGTACTGGGAGTATGCCTCGATCTCTCCGGTAAGGAATGAACACGACGAAATAACGCATTATGTGGAGGTAAAAGAGGATGTGACCGAACGCAAAAAAGCCGAACAAGCGCTGCGCGAAAGCCGCGATGAGTTAAGCATGGCGAATATAGCGCTCGAAAAAGCCGCGCGCCTTAAAGATGAATTCCTGGCCAGCATGAGCCACGAACTGCGCACGCCGCTCACGGGTATTTTGGGATTCTCGGAAGTGCTGCAATTGAAAGCATATGGCGACCTAAGCGAAAAGCAGATCAAAGCCGTCAGGAACATCGAAGACAGCGGACGCCACCTGCTGGATCTGATCAACGATATCCTCGACCTTTCCAAGATCGAAGCGGGCAAAGTGGAGTTGCAGTTTGCGCCCTGTTCGCTGGCGGATATTTGCCAGGCAAGCCTGCAATTGATAAAAGGTATGGCGCAGCAAAAACTTCAGCTCGTGCATTACAGCGCCCCTGATGAACCCGTTTTGATTTACGCAGATGCGCGCCGAATCAAACAAATTCTGGTGAACCTGCTCAGCAACGCGGTCAAGTTCACCGCAGAAGGGGGCGAACTGGGTCTGGAAGTTCAGGCGAATGAATCTGAAAGAAATATCAAATTGACCATATGGGACAAAGGCATTGGCATCAAACCTGAAGATACGCCCAAACTCTTCAAGCCCTTCACGCAAATTGACGGCAGCCTCGCGCGGCAATATTCCGGCACGGGCCTCGGTCTATCTTTGGTAAGTCATCTCACGGAGTTGCACAACGGCGGCATTCAAGTGGAAAGTATCCCCGGTGAGGGCAGCCGCTTTACGGTCATCCTGCCGTGGTCGCCTCACAACACAATTCCACTCCCTGATGTACCGCGTCACAAAACCGGCAAACTACCCAGTTCTCTGGTTTCACTTGAACATTCCCAATTACCCTTGATAATGATCGCAGATGACAATGAAACCGTGCTGCAAATGATGGCAGACTTTCTCGAAACACAGCCATATCGCGTTATCAAAGTCCGCAGCGGCGTCGAATTACTTGAATGGGTCGCAAAGGTACATCCCGATGTGATACTGGTGGATATTCAAATGCCGGACATTGATGGGCTGGAAACCATCCGCCGCATCCGCACACATACAGACCCGCTTATCGCTGAGACTCCCATCATCGCTATCACTGCGCTGGCCATGCCCGGCGACCGCGAGCGCTGCCTTGCAGCCGGAGCCAATGAATATATGAGCAAGCCGGTGAAGTTAACGGAACTCGCTGAGACAATACAGAAGCAGATCAAAAAAGAATAGTGAATGATTTTAGAAAATGAGATTTTATGAATGTAAATTCCATAAAATTCATCCACCAGTTCTGGTTTAGTTTTGT
This sequence comes from Anaerolineaceae bacterium, assembly GCA_009885525.1. Taxonomy (GTDB): domain Bacteria; phylum Chloroflexota; class Anaerolineae; order Anaerolineales; family Villigracilaceae; genus Villigracilis. The sequence goes on from VFKN01000112.1 coordinate 24,370, forward strand.
AACGCTGCCC
>VFKN01000175.1 GCA_009885525.1 Anaerolineaceae bacterium
AATGATCGCCCACATCAAGGATTACCCATGCCGGGACTTTCTCCCAATGAATTCGCCAAACGCCTCTGGCTTATTTAATGGCAAGCGTTCTTCCTTTGTTTGACCATTACCCTTTCAAAGCCTTTTTGATTCCAAAACGACCGTTTAATTCAGGGTGGTAAAATAACTCACCAGTATTCTTTTCGGAGATTTCCACAATGCTTACAAATAAATTGAAAAGGATTTTTGAAAACGAAAAGGTCGCAATCCCCGCCGCGATTGTTTTATTGACCGTGCTCGCGTATGGCCTGCTCTCTCCGTGGCTCGGATTTTACTGGGACGACCAGCCCTTCGCATGGTTTCTAAAGTTTTTTGGCCCCGCTGAATTCATTGAAGCCTTCCGCCCGTATCGTCCACTGCTCGGCCCCATCTTCACCGTTACCACCGCGCTCTTTGGCGGACATCCCTTCACATGGCAGATCGTCGGGCTGGCAGTCCGCGTGCTGCTCTCGCTTTCCCTATGGTACACGCTGCGCCTGACCTGGCCCTTCGAAAAATGGAATATCACCTGGGTGGTGCTTCTCTTCACGGTCTATCCCGCCTATCAACAGCAATGGGTCGCGCTGACTCACGTGAATCAGGAAATGATTCCGCTGCTGTTTTTGATTTTATCTTTTGCCGCGACAGCCTTATCAGTACGTAACGAGAAATACACAAAGCGATTAACCGCACTCGCGCTTCTCCTCCAAATTCTAGGATTATTCTCCACCGAATATTTCTTCGGCCTCGAATTTTTACGCTTCTTCTTCCTATTAATTATCTTCGCAGAATCATACACCGAGCGCAAAGATGTCCTGCGTACCGCAGTGATTCGCTGGATGCCGTATCTCGCGGTGTGGATCATCAACGCCGCGTGGACATACGCATACCATAAATCTGCCGTGTACGATTCGTATCAGATTAATGTGTTGTCCAGCGCGTCACTCACTCCGCTTGGCATCATCAACGAATTTATCAACACGATCTCACTTTCCGGTTTTGCTGCGTGGCTCAATACATTTAACCTGCTCGCATTTATTGACGGGACGCTCACTCAAATTATTGCGTTCGCTATTTTAGTGATTACAGGTTTAATCATCTTCACATACATGAAATTTACCAGCCGCGAAACCGCCAACGACGATTGGAGTTGGCAGGCCATGTTACTCGGGCTGGTTGCGATCATCGCGGGGCGGCTCCCTTCGTGGGCAGCAGGACTCCCGCTCAAGATCGAATTCGATTACGATCGCTTCATGCTCTCGATTATGCTTGGCGCGAGTTTATTCATCGTCGGCCTGGCAAGTTTCGTTTTGAAAGACGGCAAGCGCAAAACGATTTTGCTCAGCCTGCTGATCGGACTTTCCACCGCGCATCAATTCACCATCTCAAATACATATCGCCGCGATTGGGAAAACGAGCAAAATTTTTTCTGGCAATTATCGTGGCGCATCCCCGCCATGCAAAAAGGGACAGCGCTGCTGACCTACGAACTGCCGCTCAAATATGCGTCCGATATGCAAATCACCGCGCCGCTCAATTGGGCGTACGCGCCAAATCTCAACAGCCGCGAGATGCCGTACATTTTGGTTTACATCAAAAGCAGATACAACTCGCGCATCCTGCCTTCGCTCAAACCGAACACGCCAATCGATTTTAATTATCGCACCGTGCATTTCAGCGGATCGACCTCGAACAGCATCGTGATTTACAAAAGCGCGGATGGATGCCTGCGCGTATTGGATTCTGTTTACGCAAACGCGGATACAATCCCCGGCGCGAGTTATTTCCTCACCGACGCGATTCCGCTCTCGAACCCGAGTTTGATTCAACCCGACGCGCCGCAACCCAGCCTCGATAAAACCATCTTCGGCGCGGAACCCGCCCACGATTGGTGTTACTTCTACGAAAAAGCCGAACTCGCGCGGCAAATCTCAAATTGGGATGAAGTCATCAAGTTATACAAACAGGCGCAAAAGAATGGCTTCAACGCATCCATGCCGGTGGAGAACCTCCCCTTCATCGAAGCCTTCGCGTTGACTGGTGAAACGAATCAAGCGCAGAAGTTAACCGAATCCACATTGAAAGCGCAGAAAGAATTATGTCCCGCCATCCTCACGCTTTGGGAGCGGGTCGCGCAAAACACATCCATCAACGTGGATGAAGTCAATGCCAGCATCCGCAAGAATGGGTGCAAGCCGTAATCGCCCTCACCCTAGCCCTCTCCCGAAGGGAGAGGGGACTCCCTTCCCCGTCGGGGGAAGGGCTGGGGATGAGGGAAAATTTATCTCGGAGAATGATGCATAAATTTTTAGAAAGACTTGAACACGGAACTTTAGTGGTGGACGGCGCAATGGGAACGATGCTGCACGCGCGCGGCGTGAGTTTTGCAAAATGTTTCGACGAACTTAATCTCACTAACCCTGCGGCGGTTGCAGAAATCCACCGCGAGTATATTGAAGCGGGCGCGGAATTAATTATCACAAATACATTCAGCGCGAATCGTTTTAAGTTGGGCAAATTCGGTTTGCAGGATGATGTGCAGAAGATCAACTACGCGGGCGTGGAGTTGGCGAAGCGCACAGTCGCCGCATCTTATAAGGATGTGTTGATCGCGGGCGATGTCGGTCCGCTTGGGGTGCGGATCGCTCCGTATGGCAGAGTCAAACCGGAGCAGGCGCGCGAAGCGTTCGCGGAGCAGATCAAGGCGCTGGCAGATTCCGGCGTCGATTTGATCGTCATCGAAACGATCAGCGATTTGTATGAAATGCAGGAAGCGATCAAAGCCGCGAAAGAGACCTGTGATTTGCCCGTGGTCGCGTCGATCACATTCACACGCGATGACCGCACATTGCTTGGTGATGAGTCAATGCAAGTGGCGCGCAAGGTGAAAGAAGCCGGCGCGGATGTGATTGGCGTGAATTGTTCCGGCGGGCCTTCGCAATTACTGCGCATCCTTAAGCAGATGAAGCAAGCCGTGCCAGATGCGAAATTTTGGGTGAAGCCAAACGCAGGCTGGCCTGAGCAGGTCGGCGGACGAATTATGTATCCCGCGGACGCGGATTATTTTGGAGATTACGCGCTTTCATTCCGCGCCGCCGGCGCCAACATCGTGGGCGGATGCTGCGGCACAACTCCGCAGCATATCGCCGCGATGAAAAAAGCATTTGAGTCTGCGCCGATCCAAACCTCTGAAGTATTGGAAACTTTGGAAGTTTCAGAAATTGAATCATTGGATATAGAGCAGCCGACACAGCTCGCGCAAAAACTTTCCGCGGGCAAGTTTTCCATCTGCGTCGAGATGGACCCGCCGCGCGGACTCTCAACCCACAAATTGCTTGCGGGCGCGTCACTGTTGTACGACGCCGGCGCGGATGTGATTAACGTGGCCGATTCGCCCATGGCGCGCATGCGGATGTCCGCGTGGGCAGTGTGTGATCTGGTGCAAAGAAAAATCGGCGTGGAAACGACTCTGCACTTCCCCACGCGCGGACGAAATTTATTGCGCGTGCAAGGTGACTTGCTTGCGTCACACGCAATTGGCTTACGAAATATATTCGTGGTCATGGGCGACCCGACCTCGATTGGCGATTATCCCGAGGCGATGGATAATTATGACCTTGTGCCATCCGGTTTGATCAAACTCATTAAGCAGGGATTCAACATGGGCGTGGATCACTCCGGCACGAGTATTGGTCAGCCCACCAATTTCTTCGTCGGCGCTGCGTTGAATCTTTGCCCGCCCGATATTGACAACGAAGTGAAAAATCTGCATCGCAAAATAAAAGCCGGCGCGGATTTCTTCCTCACGCAGCCCATTTATCATCCTGATGATGGTCCCAAATTGATCGAAGCCTACGAAGCGAAACATGGCAAATTAATGCAGCCCATCCTCGCGGGAATTCTGCCGCTGGTCAGCGCGAAACATGCGAACTTTTTACATCATGAAGTTCCGGGTATTTTCATCCCCGAAGAAGCACTGAATCGCATCGAATCCGCTGAAGACGATGGCGCAAAAGTCGGCGTGGAACTGGCGGTCGAATTGATCGAAAAAATCAAGGGTTGGGCAAGCGGACTTTACATCATGCCGCAATTCCATAAATACGACATGATCGCCGAGATCATTGATGCGGTAAAATGAAAACATGAAATCGATTCGAAATTTTGCGCCATTGATTCTGGCAATTCTATCCATTGCAATGGCAGCCTATCAATTTAGTCGGACAATTATTTCGCGCAGCTGGATAAATCCATCCAGCGAGATGGTGGCAAAATGGGATGAACGTATTCAGCCTTTGCGCCAGTTCCTGCCGCCCGGAACAACCCTTGTCGGCTATCTGGATAAATCCATGATTGACAAAAAAACAGCAGTCTTTGACGGTGAAGAATTTTTCTTAATGCAGTATTCAATCGCTCCAGTTGTTTTGCATCTTGGCTTCAAACAACCCTGGATTATTGGGAACTTTGATAAAGACACAAAATTTCGTCCGTGGCTGAATAGCAGAATAAAAAATTACGAGGTCCAAAGTTTTGGCGCCGGGTTATATCTAATTCACAATTTGGACAAATAAAGCAATGATATTTTTATCCTTTCTGGGACTCATTCCGCGGGTTTTATTGGGCTTTTGTATTATCCAGACCCTCTGGGATACATTTGAGAAAAAACATCTTCTGATAAAACTGTTCCTCGCCGGCGTCATAGGTTTTGGCGTTTCTTCCCTATTGTCCTTCCTCTGGATCTGGCTCGGGCTATCAATGTTCATCTACGCAATTTTAGAAAGTATATTTGCGCTGCTCTTTGCCATTTGGGTCGTTTATAAAAATCGCAATCAAATATTTTCAGCACAATGGTCATTCTCAATTGACAGATCCAATACCATCTGGCTGATTCTCTTAATCGCTGGCGCACTCTTATACATATTTGGACTGATAACCACCTATCTCGAATATCCGCACGGACGCATGGACGCGTGGACAAACTGGAACGTGGCGGCAAGGATTATTTATCTGGGCGGCAGCGACTGGCAGAACACATTCCAACGGCAACTTGATCACGCGGATTATCCGTTGTTTATGTCCATGTCAAATACTTTAACATGGACAATGATGGGGAAAGATTCAACATGGGGGCCCGCCATGTACCACTTTTTTATCTCGCTTTTTACGGCGGGACTTTTGTTTGCACTCGTCAACGCATCCAGGAACTTTAAACAGGCATCTCTGGCGGTGATCTTATTCATGGCGCAGCCATTTACAGCCGGCAACAGCCTAAGCCAACTCGCCGATTTTCCGCTGTCTTACATGATCCTCGCAATGGGAGGGCTTACGCTTTTATATTTTCAAATCAAGGAAAAGCGAATTGCTGTTCTGATCGGTTTCCTGGCAGGGCTGGCCGCATGGACCAAAAATGAAGGGGTCGTCGTGGCAGTTATTTGTACCGCCGGATGGGGTCTGATTGCTTTATTAAACGATCGTCCGGCATTTAAAAATTATCTTTTCGGGTTGGCGCTTCCGCTTATAGTTGTAATCCTTTTCAAGGTTTTTCTTGCGCCGCCCAGCGATCTTTTTTCCACTCCCGGCAAGGAAAGCCTGTTTGAAAAGATCACTGATATTGGCCGCTACATTACCATTTTCAAAATCGGCGGCTCCAGCCTTTGGAATCTAGGCGGAGGGGCGATCAGCGTAACAGGAATTCTGCTCGCATACATGCTCGTTGTCGGCAAGGCGCAGGAAAATATTCCCGGCTTGTGGATCATTGGGTCAATGGTAATCATCCAATTACTGGTTTACTTTGCGATCTATATAATCACGCCGCATGATTTAATATGGCATTTAGAGACTTCTGTCGGTCGTCTGTACTCACATGTTTTCCCGCTTGCGTTATTGTGGCTGTTTAATTGGACAGCCTCCCCGCAGGAACTTTATCTATCAATGAAAGAAAAATAATATGATCCTCACCATTGACATCGGCAACACCAACTTAACTCTCGGCTTATATGAAGGCGATCAACTCGGCGCGCATTGGCGGCTGGCCACTGACCATCATCGCATGCCCGATGAATACGGCTTGCAATTTTTAGGTTTGCTGCAAAACGCGGGCAAGACCTTAAAAGATATTCACGGCATTTCGCTGGCCTCGGTCGTGCCGCCGTTAACCGGCAGAGTCATTCAGGCCTGCCGCGAATATCTCAAACAGGAACCGCTGGTTGTGGATGCGGGCATCAAGACAGGCATCAAGATCCGCTACGAAGACCCAAAAGCCGTGGGTGCGGATCGCGTGTGCGATGCGGTCGCAGTGATGAAATTCTATGGCGGTCCCGCGTGCGTGATCGATTTCGGCACAGCCACAACATTCAACGCCATCACAAAAGATGGCGAGTATCTCGGCGGCGCGATCACAGCCGGCATCAACCTCGCTGCTGAAGCGTTATACACGCACGCCGCAAAACTTCCGCGCATCGATCTGCAAGTGCCGCCCTCCGTCATCGGGCGCAACACCGTCCACGCCATGCAATCGGGTTTATTGTTTGGGTATGTCAGCATGGTCGAAGGCATGGTCGCAAGATTCAAAGCCGAGTTGGGAAGCAGCACAAAAGTCATCGCAACCGGCGGGCTGGCGGAAGTTGTCGCCAAAGAAACAAAAGTGGTTGACATCATCGCGCCGTGGCTTACGCTCGACGGGCTGCGAATCATCTGGGAATTAAATCAAAAATAAAATGAAAAAAACTTTTATTTGGATAACGGGGATTTTCTTCGTGCTCGCATGTCAAACACTGCTGCCGAAAGAATCCACCACCGAGAGAATCTCCACGCCTCTTTCCACAAGCCGATCTGAATCTGCTACGCAAATATTCGTTCCCGTCAATCTCTCCACTCCCACCCCAACCTTCACCCTCACCCCGACATTGACCGTTCCCCCCACAGCCACGCTTGTATTGGTTCATCAAGGACCGGATGCGGTCACCGTGCCAATACTTCTATATCATCGTATTGATGTATCGCAAGTCAAAAGCCAATTTCACGTTTCGCCTGTAAAATTTGAAGAACAAATGGCGCTCTTACACAATTGGGGATACACCACCATCACACTTGACCTGCTGCTAAAAGCCATCTATGAAGGCGCAGACTTGCCCGCGCGCCCGCTCTTAATCTCATTCGATGACGGTCACTCAAATGTTTATGACACCGCGTTCCCGATCATGCAGAAATATGGTTTTACAGGTGTTACTTATATTGTCGGCGTATACATGGGCGCAGATGGATACATGAGTGCAGGTCAGCTAAAAGAAATGGCAAATGCAGGCTGGGAGATCGGCAGTCACAGCATGAGCCACCTGGACCTTACCAAACTCGACCCCGACCAGCGGATATATGAGATATTCAGATCGCGCGAACTGCTAAGTGAAGAGATCGGCGTCCCGGTAAATTCATTTGCCTACCCATTCGGCTTCACCGACGACGGAGTCTTCAAACTCGTCCACAACGCGGAATACACTTCTGCAATGGGATTGGGCTACACCTACGATCAAGGAAAATGGAACATCTTTCTGATGAACCGCCGCGATGTCAACGGGACATACGATCTGAAAAAATTTGCCGCGTTCCTCCCCTGGCAAGGCGAAATTACTTTTTTACCGACGGATACGCCAACGCCGACACCCACTCCCTCACGCACGCCGCGCCCTACAAAGGCACCCTATTGATATTTGAAAAAAGAAAGTCTGAAAACATGTCATAATAGAGGCATGAGAAAAAAAGGAACAAGCGAACAATTGGCAATAGTACGCAATCGAGGGCTGGCTC
>VFKN01000178.1 GCA_009885525.1 Anaerolineaceae bacterium
ATGGCGTGACACTGGCTTACAATGCCAGCGGCATTTACACTACAACCTATACCGTTGCTCCACATGCGGATGCGCGCAATATTAAACTAAAATACAACGCTCCGCTGACTTTGAACAAAGACGGCTCTTTGAACATCGCTTTTGAAACTGGCGCATTAACCGAAAGCGCGCCGATTGCGTGGCAAACTATCAACGGGCAGCGCGTGGCTGTGGGCGTGAGCTATCAGCTCAAGGGGAAAGATGTCGCGTTTAGCTTGGGCGCGTACAATCCGAATTATGCGCTGATGATTGACCCGACTCTTACCTGGAACACCTTCCTCGGCGGCGGCGGGATTGATGAAGGAAAGTCCATCGCAGTAGATGGAAATGGGAATGTGTATGTGACTGGCTCTAGCAGCGCCACCTGGGGCGCTCCCGTGCGGGCATATACCGCTGGCTATGACGCCTTCGCCGCCAAACTGAACTCCTCCGGCGTTCTGCAATGGAACACCTTCCTCGGCGGGAGTGGGACTGATGAAGGCTTATCCATCGCAGTAGATGGCAGTGGAAATGTGTATGTGGCAGGCGACAGTTTCGCCACTTGGGGCGCTCCTGTGCGGGCATATACCGCTGGCTATGACGCCTTCGCCGCCAAACTGAGTTCTACCGGCGCTCTGCAATGGAACACCTTCCTCGGCGGCAGCGGATTTGATATTGGCGTTGCCATCGCAGTCGATGGCAACGGGAATGTGTATGTGGCAGGCTTGGCAGGCTATAGCACCGCCGCTTGGGGCATCACGCCTGTGCGGGCATATAGCGCGGGCTATGACGCCTTCGCCGCCCAACTGAACTCCTCCGGCGTTCTGCAATGGCACACCTTCCTCGGCGGGAGCGGGACTGATGGTGGCAGGTCCATCGCGGTGGATGGCAGCGGCAACGTGTATGTGGCAGGTTCTAGCACCGCTACTTGGGGCGCTCCCGCGCGGGTGTATATCGCGGGCTATGACGCCTTCGCCGCCCAACTGAACTCCTCCGGCGCACTGATTTGGAACACCTTCCTCGGCGGCGGCGGGGAGGATTTTGGCGTTGCCATCGCAGTCGATGGCAGCGGCAATGTGTATGTGGCAGGTTATGGCAACACCGCTTGGGGATCTCCTGTGCAGGCGCACAGTGGTGTTGGCAATGACGCCTTTGCCGCCCAACTGAACTCCACCAGTGGCGTATTGCAATGGAACACCTTCTTCGGCGGTGGCGGGAGTGATGAGGGCAATTCCATCGCAGTAGATGGCAGCGGAAATGTGTATGTGGCAGGTCCTAGCAGCGCCACCTGGGGCGCTCCGGTGCGGGCGTATAGTGCTAATTATGACGCCTTCGCTGCCCAATTGAACTCGTCCGGCGTTCTGCAATGGAACACCTTCCTCGGCGGCAGCGGGAATGATGAGGGCACTTCAATCGCAGTCGATGGCAGCGGGAATGTGTATGTGGCAGGTTATGGCCACATCGCTTGGGGCTCTCCTGTGCGGGCGTATAGTGGTAATGACGCCTTCGTTGCAGTAATTGCGCAAGCCCTGGTTACTTTTAACTGTAACACCTGCACCAGCGGCGCAATGGCTGCGCAGATTGCGGGAGTCGCCACAAACCTGACGAGTAATGCCTTTGTAAAGACTGGCTACACCTTCGCGGGCTGGAACACCGCTGCAGACGGATCCGGCACAGCGTATGCAGACGGCTCGTCGTATCCATTCACAGCGAGCGTCACCCTCTACGCCCAATGGTATGGAGAACGCGCGATTAATGGCGGATTTAATTCATACGGCACAACCAAAATCCCCAAGAGTTGGAAAGCCGCGAAATTCTCTACCACGGATGGTAAATCCACGACGAGGAAGGAAGGCAAATACGCGGTGAAGATTGCGGGCGCGGCAGGTACGACGAAAACCTTAACGCAGACGTTGACTCTCAGCGGAATCGCGGGCGACTCGTTTACCTTCTCGTATTGGGCGAAGGGCGCATCATTGCCCAAGACCGGTTTGTGTCAGGGACAGGTGATTCTCTACAACGCAGGTGTCAAGAAACTTACCAAGACTATCCCTTGCGGAACATTGACTTCCACCTTCAAAAAGAAAACGCTGACGTTTGCATCCGCTACGGCGTATGACAAAGTGATTGTCAAATTCACTTACTCCAAAGCCAGCGGCACGGTCTGGTTTGATTTGGCGAGTCTGATCAAGTAAATTTTGGCTAAATAAATTAATGCAAACATGCCTCTGATTTCTCAGGGGCATGTTTATTTATATCCACAAAAATATTTTATTTCTGCTTTTCCCAAAGTTGGCGGTCTTCAGGATTCTCAGGATCAAGATATAGGGGATGAACCTGTTTACCGATGCTGTGTCCGTGCGCTGTCCATAGATCGGCGGCGAGGGCGTGCGCGTCACAGCGAACGCCTTGCGCGGAAAAATAATCGCAGACGCGGGTCACATCGCGCAGGAAAATATTCCACGCGGACGGGTTTCCTTCGGGCAGCACCACCTGCGGAAAGTCGATCAATTTAATATCACCATTCCAATACAGGATGTTATACGCAGAAAGATCACCATGAATGCAGTTATTGGCGAGCATGATCTCGATGTTACGTTGAACGCGATCAAAAAGATCTTTGGCTTCGCTTACATCAAGATTGACTGCGCTCAACGCGGGCGCGGCGGATGAAGTGTCGCCCACAAAATCCATGACGATGGCGTTCTTCTCCATCGCGTACGGTCTGGGAACATTTACGCCGGCTGCATAGAGTTTTTCCATTGTAATGAATTCATACGCGATCCACGATTGATGACGAAGTTCCTCGCCGTAACCGCTGCGCTTGGCAATCGCATCCACATCGCGCCGTTTCCACAACGCGCCGCCGTCTTCGCCGAGGTCCACGCGCCCCACGCGATACTCGGAGTCATTCTTGAGATTACGCAACGCACGTGGACGATAAATTTTCGCGGCCACGTAAGGCAGATCCACTTCGTCACCTGATTTGCAAAGATAGACGGAAGCCTCTTTGCCGCCTTTCACCTTACGCAGCACATCCGAAATCCACTCGTGTTCGGCGAGTTCAGCCAGTGAATCCAACAGCCAGGCTTCTTCAAAACGCGCGGCTTTGTAGGTGAATTGAAATTTTTGCGAAATCTCCTGCGCGCGGATAAATAACCTCGCGGCCAATTCCTGCTTCTTCGATTCGCGTTTTTGCGAGACGCGCTTTTGCGCATGTTTTATCTCGCCGTCATTTGAGTCATTAAGTTCTTTGTAAAGTTCGAGAAGTTGATTCTTACTCATTGTTAGTTAACCTTATGTGTCTGCGAGATAAATCTCGCGCTACGAATTAAAACAAAAACCGCAGGGCGAGCTGCGCCTGCGGTTGATATTTACGGATAACCTTAAAGGTTTTTCCTACGAAAAATCACCTGCGGGAGGCGCGCTCAGAACATTTTTGTGAGTTGATAAAATCGCAGTCATTAAGTCGTACCTCCTTTCGTAGTGGAATATAGTGAGGTGATTTTACGTCAACCGTTTATGAATGTCAAGATTTTTTTCGCGCGCGCCACAAGACTGTGAGATATAACGCCAAGCCAAATGTGAGGAAGGATGCGCCGCGCAAATTGGGGACGGGACCGACCGAAACGTTGGGCCACATCCATGCCAGCAGGATCGCGAGCTGCGGCAGGATCACTTTGTCGTAGCCGATGATCAAGCCCGCACCGAGAAATGCGCCAGGGATACTGCCCGCGCCGCCGAGAATTGCCATTGTCAGAATCATACTGGAGATGTGAAACGCCATCATATCCGGTTCGACGAAAGAAAGCGCGCTGGCGTATAACGCACCTGCAATTCCTGCAAACGCGGAACTTAACATCAACACGATGATGCGGGAACGCCCCACGTTGATCCCAAGCGATAGGGATGCGGTTTCATCTTCGCTAAGCGCAAGCCATGCGCGGCCGGTGCGCGATTCGATCAGCCGATAACTGATCCACGCGGCGAGCGCGACAAGACCGAGGATGAGATAATATTTGCGGGTTTGGCTGAGAAAATCGAAGTCCAGAAAATGAGGCGCGAGTATGGCACCGATCCCGCCCATGCCGCCGGTCATATCGAGGTTGATGATCACCTGGCGCACGAGTAATCCAAGTGCAAGTGTTGCAACCGCAAAAAAATCACTGCGCAAGCGCTGGGCTAATAATCCTTTTAGCAATCCAAGAAATGCACCAGCACACGCGCCGATAATCAACATCAAGACAATATTAAGTTCGGCTGTGAACAACGCGGTGATATATGCCGCAAGACCAAAACTGGCGGCGAAACCAAGATCGAGCATGCCCGCAATGCCGAGTGCGAGATTCAATCCGAGAGTCAGCAAAATAAAAATCATCGCGTAGAGAAGAATGATTTGACCGCTGTGCAACACAAGCGGAATGAGCGCCAACGCAAGCAGAAGGAAGGCAAGCCAACGTTTCGCGTTTGAGCCTTGAGTGGGACCTGCCAAAATAATCGCATCGCGGACTGGGGATTCTGCATCACCTTCGCCGCCGAAGCCGAGCGGTTTCCATGCAAATAATAAAATCAATAATGCCAATAGCAACGCGGGCGTCAATTGCGCGGTGAGATAGTAATCGCTCAATGAAGAGACCACGCCAATCAGCAAGCCGCTGATCAACGCGCCAATGGGATTGCCGATGCCGCCAAGCAGCGCCGCCATGAATGCGAAGAGTCCGCTTTGCGCGCCGTGACTTCCGAAGGGACGTGAATAATATAACGCGAAGATAAATCCCGCCGCGCCCGCAAATGCGCCGCCCAACGCAAACGCGCGCCGAATGGTTTGATCCACATTGATGCCGATCATCTCGGCCATTTGATGACTCTGTGCAAGCGCGCGAATCGCTTTGCCGGTGCGCGTTTTTTGCATGAACCAATTTGCGAGAAAAACTAAAATCACCGCTATCAAAATCACAAAGACATCGCTGAAACGGATGATGACATGGAAGGGCAAGCCAAGCGCTTTGACGAGATTAATTTCGGGCAGCAAAGATGGGATGCCGTCTGTTGGCACTTCGGGCAGACCGGGCACGCTGCGATGTTCGCCGGGAATCCATGAATGCTGAAAGGTGCGCCAAACTAAAGCGCCTTGAAAGAGAATGAATGAAACGCCAAGTGTCGCGATCAACGGCGCAAGACGCGAACGTCCGCGGAACGGCGCGAAGGCGAGTCGTTCCACGCCGACGCTTAATAATGCGCCAAATCCCATTGCAGCACAAAAAACAAAAACGAGTGAACCCGCTATTTGTAATGGAGGCCAGTTTTGTTTTACGCCAATGATATTAATAACGGACGTTACCAGCGCAGTGCATAAAGAAAACACATCCCCGTGCGCAAGGTTCAACGCGCGGACGGTGCTGTAGATCAACGTGACGCCGATGGCGTTGAGCGCCAACACTGCGCCATTCGATAAACCAAAGACCAAAATTTGAATCAGCGTCTCAAATGGATTTGGAGCATTATCATTTGCCTGAATTGCTTGAACAGTTTGCGCGACTTGTTTTGTCGCAGACCATTCCACTTCATAATCACCATTGCAATATGGCTGGCGGTCATGCCAGCGGATGGTGAGATGACCTGAAGATTTTGAATCAGAATCAAAGGATGCGAGAATAGTTACATCTTCGCCGAGAATTGAGTCGAGTTTGTTGTTTATAATTTTTGGCTGATGTTCAGGTGGAATTTGTCCGTAAGCAATGGCGGTGCAAGTAATTCCCGTTGATCCGGTAAAGGTATAGATCAAACCGGCCAGCGCGGAATTTTGAGTCGTTAAGAATATTTTGAATTGTTTGCCGTCCGACGTGAAACCAACTCCCTGCCATTGCCCGTCGAAAGGTGAGGCGGGCGCAGGCGCTACAGTCGGCGCGATTTGAGTCGGCACGGAGGCACAGGCATACAAAAATGGAAGTATAACTAAAAGCGGGAGAAGTTTTTTCATTTCGCCAACGCCAAAGTTTTTTACTTAAAATGAAGGTTTCTTCATCCATCCAAATACGCGCGGAGCGACAGACTGTGTGATAAACCATATCACAACGATCATCAACGGATATACAACCAGAAAGACAACAGCCAGCGCTGTGGTCACTCTTCGCCGCGTATCTTCTAACAGCGAATCGTTAAAGTCCGCGCATAACGCGCCGATGGATGTTCCGCTGGAATTTAAGATCGGCGAGCAGGAACATATCCAGCCGCCATTTTCATTTTTATAGATGGTGGTCGGGTCAGCGATGGTTTTACTCATGCCAACAATGTGAATATCTGCCGGGTTGTCGCTTGTGATCAATAACCGAAACGGGGTTTCTTTCACAGTGGAGGCAACAACAGAATATGTGTTTGTGCTTTTTTCCTTTGCGATCACATATATCGCAAGCTGCGCCTGAATGTTCTTATTGGAGTCTTTGATGGTGTTCACAAATCGCAAGAGATCGAGATAATATGGATCGTTATAAGCCGACGCGGTAGGTTCGGGGAATTGCTTTAAAAACGATTCGAATTTATCACCACTAATATAACCGCTGCTTGTTTCGATCAGCGCCAGCATTTGATCTTTAATCGAGCGGATCGCCAAATCACTGGTGATTTGATTCAGCCAGATAAAAAGCATGATGAATATGAACGTAAAAACGCCGGATATCAAATACGTCACGCGGCGCAGGCGCAGACTTGTCGCTTGTTCGAGTTGAATCTGCTGGTCTTTTGCCCGCTTTTCTTCAATTTCGCGATTTTCGATCTCTCTGCTTTTGAGGACGTATTCGCTCTGTAAATCAGTCAAACGCGGATTTTTCTCTCCATTGACAGCGAGTTGCGCTTCGGCATCCAATAAATTTTTTCCGCGCAAGAGATAGCTCTCTTCCTGCTGATTCCTTTGCCAATCTAACGCCTGCACTTGCAGACGTTTATGCGCTTGCGCCCAATCGAGGTCGGTGCGGATGGCGAGCAGTAATTTTCCAATTGTGCTTTCAAAGACATCTTGCGGACGGTTGAAAAATAACCAATTCAAATGGCTGATGGTAGTCGGCGCAGATTTCACATCAATCTCACGGGCAATGCACGGCAAGATGCGCTTTCCATTTAAGACCGCGTGTTTAATCTCTTCAGCAACCGGCATGGAAGCAAGCGAATCGGGGCTGGCAAGCAGCAGGAACATATCTGCTTCTTCAATTCCTTTTTGTATTTCTTTAACCCAATCGGCGCTGGGTGGAATGTCCTCCCAATCGATCCAAACTTCCATGTCTTCTGCTTTCAGACATTCAACCACTTTTTTGGCAAACTCGGTATCTTTGCGTGAATACGAGATAAAAATATTTTCCATGAGATGATCCTTTTACTTCTACCAATAAGACATAAGGGCGGATGACGATCCGTCCTTATTTTACATACTTATCAAAAAATTGACTACATCGTTCCATGAACGCAAACCAATGCTCCGGTGAGAATGAATGTTTTTCGTTTTCATACGCAAAAATCTGCGCGTCTTTATTGGCTTTGATCAATGCAGCATAGATTTCGCGTGACCATTCAGGCGGCGTACCGGAGGACACCAAGCCATCCTCCATGCCGTAATGAATTTGCACAGGCGCGCTGACGTTTTCCAAATGATAGAGGGGCGAAACCGCTTCGAGCATAACAGGATCCGTTACGGCGTTGAAGTATCCCGCGATCCGATCGCGGGGACTATCAAGCGGGATGATATCCGAAGAATTGCAGTCATACGCCAACTCGCCTTCTAAACTATCGCCGAGACAGCCGGGCCCCCAACGCTCGATGACCTTTTCAAAATCTCCGATTACAGATGAATATAAGACGGCGGCTTTCACGCGCTTATCGATCGCCAAAACTTTCAAGGTTGTGCCGCCGCCCATGCTGTGACCCCACATGCCGATGCGCTTCGGGTCAGCCTCTTTAATTGAAGGGATGGCGTTCATCAAGTTGATCACGTCAATGGCGAGGCCCGAATAAAATAAACTTTCACCCAGGTCGGATTTCCCCCAGCTGCGATAATCTGACGAGAGTGTGAGATATCCGCGCTTGTTGAGAAACTCCGCGGCGCGGTCAGTTCCGTCACCGGATTTGTAAACCGTGCGCGAAAAAAATCCGTGGTTCATCATGATCACAGGATACGGAGATTTTCCAATCTTCGGGATTTGCAAAGTACCGGTGATGGTTAAACCATCGCTGGGATATGTAATCGCGTAGCGCGTGAAAATATCCGTTTCGAGAAGTTTTTCGCCCACGGTGATTTTTCCGCTTTTGAAAATATGTTTGCGCAAGCCTTCGATTGTGTATGGATAAAGCGCCTGCTCCATTGTTTTTGTTGCAATCGGAGATGGCGTAATTGTTGGCGTTGACGTCGCGGAGATGAATGTAGGAGTCGACAAGGTTGCAACCGGCACGACGGGAGCAGATGTGCAGGCTGTAAGAATCATCGTCATTGCGAGGAGAGCGATCTTCCCGACGACACTTGCGCCGCACTCCCGAAAGAACATCGGGACGATGTGCGTTTGTTGCAGTGCAGGTGAGCAATCTCTTACGATATGACAGGGATTGCTTCGGGCGAAAGTGCGTCGCCCTCGCAATGACAACAGAGAAATTTTAATAATCACAGACATCTTCACGCACACCTTCATCGAAAACAGATTCCGCTTTGAGGAGTAAATGCTCCGCCACATCTTCATCCACATAGGATTCACCACAGGCCGGGCAAATTTGCGCCGGCACATTATTGATCACCAATCGAAATTCGTCGCGTTCAAAGGGAATGGATACAAAACCGTTAATGGTTTCCGATTGCAGGCAAATGAGACATTTCATGATCTGCGCCTTTTAAAATCTTTTGTCCATTGAGCGGAGTCGGGCGAATAGGCTGTGATCACAATTACTTCCTCTATTTTTTCGCTGACCACCATGTGAATGGGACGTTTCCCCTCCCAGCCTAAAATCAAACGGCTGGGACTGGTCATATCATCAGAATGATCTTCAATAGTTTCGCCTGTTGTAAATACCTGCCGCGCGCGCTTTATGGAAATTTTCCGCTCGAACATGCGCTGCACGGCATGAGCGCGGTAAAGGATTTTGGTCATGCGCTGATTATACATTGGGAGTGGATGGAAAAATCGGGACACAGATTACACTGATCTCACTAACCTATGCTCCAGTCGCCGTCCTCGGCGGCGTTTTGCGAGGAAACCCTGCGCCAGGGACGGCGCAGGGAGCAACCAGCCTGAATAACTACTCAGCCGTCATTGCGAGCCGCCGCTTTTGCTCTTTGGCGGCAAAGCAATCTCAGGCTTGGCGCAAGCAGATTGCTTCGGGCAAGAACAAGAACGCCCTCGCAATGACAGCAATTCTCAATATGTCATTGCGAGCGCACTTCCCTGCACCGAACACAGGGCGGTGTGCGAAGCAATCTCCTCGACAAAACAGGAGATTGCTTCGTCGGGAAAAGCACCCTCCTCGCAATGACATATTCATACTGAGAATTGCTGTCGCAATGACGACGCCTGAGTAATTAAGGATTTTTTATAAAAAAAGAATAAGAATGTTAAAATGACTCACACATGAATGTAACTATAAAAAGACCAACCGAAGAACACTTTACCCGTTTAGCGCGCCTGCTTGATATGGAAGCCGAGGCCGAAAAATTGGAGACTTTGCGCGAACTTGAGCGACGCACGCCAGCCGAAGCGGAGATGATCGGCAACAGCCTGATCAACCTCGTCATCCGCGATGAGGATGGTGGATTAGGCGGGCGCGTCCTGCTGACCTTTGGCAAGCGCAACCAGAATTTATCCCTGCCGTGGAATCGTCTGCGGACGGGCAGCCCGGTGATTCTTTCAGAAGAGGGCAATGCAAATTCCGAAGGCTGGCGCGGAATTGTCAGCCGCGCGCAGCGGGATAGTATTCAGGTGGCGTTCAATAATTGGCCGGAGGCTGATGCGCCAAATTCAACCTTCAGGTTGGATCGTTCAACGGATGAGGTTGGGCGTCTGCGGCAGCGTCAGGCAATGGACAAGGCGCGTGATGCGAAATCATCACGGCTTGCGATGCTGCGTGATGTGCTGCTCGCGAAACAAGCACCCTCTTTTGAGAAAATCGAATCCCATCAAGCGTTGAATAAAAATTTAAATGATTCGCAAAATCAAGCCGTTGACTTTGCCTTGAGCGCAAACGACGTTGCCATTATTCACGGGCCGCCCGGAACGGGGAAAACCACCACGCTGGTCGAGTTGATGCGCCAGATCACACACGGCGGGCAGAGTGTTTTGGCAGTCGCGGCGAGCAACCTCGCAGTGGACAATATGCTTGAGCGATTAATTGAAGCGGGCGAGAAAGCCATTCGGCTTGGACATCCCGCGCGCGTATCGCCTGAGTTGCGTGAACACACGCTCGACCTTTTGGTCGAAAAACATCCCGATGCAAAAATCGCGCGCAAATTAACACGTGATGCGCACGCGCTAAAAAATTCATCTTTCAAATATACGCGCGCAAAACCAGAAGCGGGTGCGAAGCAGGCGATCAGACAAGAGGCGAAGGATATGCTGCGCGAGGCGCGTCAAATCGAGGAGGGCGTCATTGAGCGCGTGTTGAGCGGCGCGCGCATCGTGTGCGCCACATCCACCGGGCTGGATGCGGAAATTTTGAATGGGCGCATTTTCGATTGGTGCATCATGGATGAAGCCAGCCAAAGCACCGAACCCGGCGCGTGGATTCCGCTGCAATATGCGAATCGACTCGTGCTGGCGGGTGATCATTTTCAACTGCCGCCGACGATCATCTCAACCGAAGCAGTCAAAGAGGGATTTGATATTAGTTTAATGGAGCGCCTGCTGACAGACATCGGCGCAAATATTTCACGCCGCTTGAATGTGCAATATCGAATGCATAATGAGATCATGTCTTTTTCGTCGGATGTGTTTTATGAGAATAGTTTGCAAGCCGCTGAATCGGTTCGCGCCGCGCTTCTATCTGATTTGCCCGCGCTGATATCTTCTCCGCTCACAACTTGCCCCGTGGATTTTATCGACACCGCCGGCGCAAGTTATGATGAAGAGCCTGAGCCTAACGGCGACAGCCGCTTCAATCCAATGGAAGCGGAACTGGTTGTCAAAAAAGTGAACGCATTAATTGAGAGTGGATTAAGTCCGAGCATGATCGCGGTCATCAGCCCGTATTCGGCGCAAGTGCGTTTGCTGCGCGAGATGATATATGCGCAAGGCGCGGTCTCCACCGCCGAGGACGGCGGCTCAAGCGGTCAGGAGATCGAGATTGACAGCGTGGACGGTTTTCAAGGGCGCGAAAAAGAGGCGGTGATCATCTCGTTGGTACGCTCAAACCGCGAAGGCGAAGTCGGCTTTCTGGCGGATGCGCGCCGCATGAACGTGGCGTTGACGCGCGCGCGCCGCAAATTGATCGTCATCGGTGACAGCGCCACGATTACAAGTCACGGTTTTTATCAGCGCATGGTCAAATATTTTGAATCAATTGGCGCGTATCATTCGGTGTGGGAAGAATAAAAGTCTCTTTATATTTTTTCAAAACAATAATGCCTGCCCTGTTATACAGTAGTATACTTTGAATTTCTATCCTACTTAGTAATATTAAATTTTCAATAAACAGCATAAAGAGATGCCATGAAAAAGAAATACGAGCAGCCTGTGGATACCTCCAAATTGCGCCAAAGCGCGGAAGATAAGTTAAGCAAAGTTAAGAAAAAAACCGCGTCTCTTTCCTCCCCGAAAGTCGATTTTCAGCACCTGGTCTACGAACTGGAAGTGCACCAGATTGAGTTGGAGATGCAAAATGTGGAACTGATACAGTCGCGCGCGCAGGAAGAAGCGGTTCTGCATCAATATGAAAGCTTATATGACATTTCCCCTGTCGGCTATTTTACGCTGACGCAGAACGGTACGATCCAGCAGGTCAATCTAACCGGCGCAAATCTGTTGGGTATGGAAAGCGGCAAATTACTCAAGCGGCGCTTCGGGTTGTTTGTATCTCCCAAATCGCGCACTGTCTTCGCCGCTTTTCTTGAAAAAGTATTTTCAGCAGCTGGTGAAAAGCAAACCTGCGAAGTCGAATTGCTGAAGGGTAAAAGCAAATCGCTGTGGGTGCAGATCTCAGCCGTCTGCGATGCTGCGTATGAAACATGTCATGCCGTGGTGGTGGATATCAGCGAAAGCAAGCAATCGGAAGAAGCGCTGCAAAGGAGCGAAGAACGCTACCGCGCCGTGGTTGAGTGGACGCCTGAGGCAATTGTCATTCATCGTGATGGGAAAATAATTTATGTCAATCCGGCTGCCATCAAAATATTTGGCGCCAAGACTGAGCGGGAGCTGGTCGGCAAACCCATCCTCGACAGGGTTCACTCAGCCTTTCATCAAATAGCGCTGACGCGGGCAAAAGACATTATCGAACAGGGCACCAGCGTACCAGTGGTTGAGCAAAGACTTCTTAAACTGGACGGAACGATAATAGATGCGGAAGTGCAGAGCACATCCATTCTTTATGATGGGGAGTTGGCTTTTCACACTTCGATGCGCGACGTCACCGCGCGCAAGCAGGCGGAAAGCGCGCTGCGAAAGAGCGAGCATTTCGCAAAAGTTATCTCCGACAACCTGCCCGGTATGCTCGGTTACTGGACGCCTGACCTGCGTTGTACTTTTGCAAACAAGGAATATAACAGCTGGTTTGGCCGCACAGCCGAGCAAATGCACGGCATCTACATGCAGGATTTGATGGGCGACGAACTATTTCAACGGAATGAACCCTATGCGCGCGCCGCTTTACGCGGTGAAGACCAGCAGTTTGAACGCACACTCGTCAAGCCCAACGGCGAAACCCGCTACACCTGGGTCCAATATATTTCCCATTACTTGAATGGCGAAGTGCAAGGCTTTTTTGTGCTGGTGACAGACATCACATCTGTCAAACTGAGTCAGGAGCAGATACGCGTAAGTGAAGAAAAATGGCGCAGCCTCTTTGAAATTTTGCCGGTGGGTATTTCCGTTCTGGATACTGACCATGCGCTTACAGAATTTAATCCAGCACTCGCAAAAATCATGGGAGTAAACATAGAGGGTTTAGGGGATAGCATCTACAAGCAGCGGAAGTATATACACTCGGATGGTTCACTCATGCCGCCTGAAGAATTTCCCAGTACACGTGCCATACAAGAGCAAACAGTGATTCAATCTGTTGAAGTCGGCATTGTAAAAGAAGATGGCGGGACTATTTGGACAGAGGTAAGTGCCGCGCCTTTACTGCTCCCCGGACTTGAGTGTGTAATCGTGACGACCGATATTACCGAGCGCAAGCAGAAAAAACACGAGCTCGAGACGCTTGCCAATATCAGCGCGATATTGCGCAAAGCTGATTCGCGCGCCGACATGTTATCCATTTTTCTCGATCAATTGACAAGCCTGCAAAATGCAAATGGTGCGGCAATTGCTTTATATGATCCCGCCACTGGCGAGTCAGTCATCGAACTGGCAATGGGCGAATTTGTGTCAGAAACCGGTCAACGCCTCGCGCCGAATGTGGGGATGGTCGGTCACGTTATCAAGACCGGGAAACTTTACCTGAACAATGAAGCACGCAGCGACACGCTTTTTTCAAAACCTGCCCTGCTGAAAAACATCGACGCATTGGTCTGTGTGCCCCTGATCGCTCACGCGGAAACCATCGGCGCTGTGTGGGTGGGGCGAAAAGGTTTCATCAACGAGTACGATCTGCGCTTACTGACCTCGATCGCCGACATGGTCGCCAATACCATCCACCGCATGACACTCTACGAACAGACTCAACTCGACGCGCTGGAACTGGCGCAAGCCTACGACAGCACCATCGAGGGTTGGTCACATGCGCTCGATCTGCGCGACAACGAGACCGAGGGACATTCGTTACGTGTGACCGAGATGGCTCTGCGCCTTGCGCAAACAGCGGGCATGACCGAAGAAGAGTTAGTGCATATAAGACGCGGCGCGCTCCTGCACGACATCGGCAAGATGGGCATCCCCGATGCAATATTGCTCAAGCCCGGCAAACTAACCGACGAGGAGTGGGTCACCATGCGCAAGCATCCGCAGTATGCGTATGACATGCTCTCGTTCATTGATTACCTGCGCCCCGCGCTTGAGATTCCATATTGTCACCACGAAAGATGGGACGGCACAGGCTATCCACGCGGATTGAAAGGCGAGCAGATTCCGCTATCCGCGCGTCTCTTCGCAGTAGCGGATGTGTGGGACGCGCTCTGCTCCAATCGCCGCTACCGCGAAGGCTGGACTCACGAAAAAGTGCTGGAGCACATCCGCAAGCAAACCGGAACACACTTCGACCCAAGGGCCGTGGAAATTTTCTTTCAGGTAATGAATAAAGAAAATTTGTAACTACTTCGACAATGTCAAGTTACCCTGTACAAAAAGCGATAATGTGGCATAAATAGGGGAATGAGACAAAATGCACGCCAAAAGACTGGGGCATCCCGCTTGA
>VFKN01000069.1 GCA_009885525.1 Anaerolineaceae bacterium
ACGCCTTGCGAATCTTCTCATAGTCGTCCACCGTTTTCATCTCCTTTGTACCTCCGGCATTCATCGTACCGAAAATACACTACAGGTGGGCTCCTTTTCGATAATAATTTTTCGCCTAGGTGGGCTCCTTTTATTATATAAAAAACAGGGCACCTATCTGCTCAGGCGCAATCTCATCCACCGCAAGTTTTGGATGAATAAAAGCCGCTTGAAGGTTTTCTATGCCTTTGGCGCAAAGAAGCGCGTTTTGTCGGGCGTTGTTCGTTTATTAGAGAAAATTCCCGCGCTGCTCGAAATAGAAAAAGCCTTTAACCGTCAATTGGGGAAAATTAATTTTTCATATCCCTGGCTATTGGCGGGGAGCGCCCTCGTTGCGATTATGGCAATGAATTCAAAATGGGATATCGAAGGGGCAGGTTTCGTTATGTGGATCATTCCCTTGTTGATGTTTTCAAAAGAAGCGCGCATGTGGCTGCCCGTTAGCGCAAAGTAAACGCAAAGGCGCTTTCTTCAATGAAGAAAGCGCCTTATGTCAAGATTTTTGTAAAGAAGTTTCATATAGGCACTTCCATGCTGTATATTGAGGCTTTTTACGTTCATTGTGTTCACAATACGCGGGGAAAACTGTGCATAATCAGCATAGTTTCCATAGCGTCTTTTGCGGTTGCTGTAAGGTTGCTGTAGTAAAACATATATAACTGCTCAAAGTTTTGGGTGCGTTGACTTTGTTTTGAGATTGGGACGATCAATCGAATACGATTTACCAAACCGCGCATGTCACCACGTCTGTTCAATTTGCCCGTCATGGCTGTTTTGAGGCTGTGACGGGTGTTTGATTTATCCAGGTAAGGACGGCTTACTCGGCGTTTTTTTGTAGTTCCGTTTCCTGACAGGAATTATTTTTCGCTATGAGCGCAATTCATCGCGGGTGAGACCGTAGAGACGGGCGTAATAGGCGTCCAGTTTGGCGCTTCTCTTATGGATGAACAACACGCAGTCCCAAATGTTCCTCGTATCCGTCAAAGTCACTGTCGTTGTGCAACAATTGATGATCGTTTTCAATACAATAAGTGGCAATAAGACTGTCTATTGTCTTGCGGACGGTGATTCCCTTTTGCCGCAGGAAGCGATAATTTCTTGCGCTTTGCACTGCCAGCGCAGGGTTGACCATGCTTGCCTGCATAAATTTCCCCAATGTGCGGCGGACTTTCTCAAAGTCAGGGTCGTGGCGAAAGCCTTGCAGCACTTCTGCCAGAATCAAGTCGCCGATAATGATGGGGGTGTTATCGAGAATGGTGTCGAGAAAATCGGTCTGCGGATTTTTTACACCGTTGAAGTAATCAATCCAGACACTGGTATCAACGACAAGCATGGTTATTGCACCTTCACGCGTGACTGACGTTGGTCATCCAAATTGCCATCCCACGGTAATTTGCCGCGCATAGTACGGACTTCTGTCTGCTCGTTCAACAAAATTAACAACCTCAACGCCTCATGCACCACTTCGCGCTTCGTTTTGATTCCAGTTAATTTTTGCGCACGCTCAATGAGATTATCGTCAAGCACAATATTGGTTCGCATTTTTACCTCTTTTCCGTGTGTATAAAATCACGCTTCTGTGTGTATTATACAACAGAAATTCAACGGACATCCTTCTCCCTCACCACGCGGACAGGTTTTCTTTCATCCTTCATCCTTCATCCTTGACCTAGCCCATCCCACGCCTCCAGCACCAATCTCCTCGTGCGATACTCCCCATATAAGCGGACTTCCTTCTCTTTCAGCACGCGGAAGGTTTCACCTGGGAAATCCTCCCCGTGGACTTCTTTGGGGTCGACGCGAAGCGTGTAGCGCAGTTCGTCGCGGGTGAGTCCGTAGAGACAGGCGTAGTAAGCATCCGATTCGGCGCAATGAATATTTTTCATCAGCAAATTTCCAAATGGTATAATCATTTCACAGACAGAAAGAAGGTCAAAATGACTACATTAGATTTCAAATTATCGTTACCTGACCAATTACGTAAAGAAGCAGAGGCGGCTGGATTACTAAGCCCGAAGGCAATTGAGCGTCTTTTGCGTGAGGAGATTCGCCGCCGCCATGTGGGTAATTTCTTTGCGGCTGCTGACCGTCTCGCGGCGCTGGATTTACCTTTGCTGACCGATGAAGAAATCCAACTGGAAGTCCATTTGGCACGTAGATAAATTTCAGCATGAATATCGTCCTCGACACCAACACGGTCATCTCTGGCATATTTTGGAAAGGCGCGCCTCGTCAAGTTCTTGACCTGGCGCGTTCTGGTACATTTACGCTTTTTACAAGCCCTGACCTGCTTGCGGAACTGGCGGATGTGCTTGGGCGGAAAAAATTCTCTGCCAGATTGGAACAAGCCAACACCAGCGTTGACGAATTGGTATTCGGTTATGCTGCGCTGGCAAAAACAGTACGCCCAATAAAAATTGAGGCTGTGATAACCGCAGACCCTGATGATGATAAAGTGCTGGCGTGTGCCAAAACCGCAAATGCGGAAATTATTACCTCAGGCGACAATCACTTACTTGACCTTAATGAATATGAGGGGATAAAAATCATAACAGTCAACCAACTTCTCGAACAATTCACGTAACTTCTTTCACATTCATATAAGCGGACTTCCTTCTCCCTCACCACGCGGACACAGCCAAATTCATCATTCATCATTCCGCCTTCATCCTTGTTGACCTTGACCATTCCACGCCTCCAACACTAATCTTCTCGTCCGAAACTCCCCATACAAGCGGACTTCCTTGTCTTTCAGCACGCGGAAGGTTTCGCCAGGGAAATCTTCGCCGTGGACTTCTTTCGGGTCGACGCGAAGCGTGTAGCGCAGTTCATCGCGGGTAAGTCTGTAAAGACGGGCGTAATAGGCATCCAATTCGGCGCGGAGTTGGATGCGATTCTCGAATTGGGTGTCAGGTGTCATGGGTCAGGTTCCTGCTGAAAATCCAGATTCCCTCTCCCCCAAATGGGAAAGATCATCCTATTTGGGGGAGGAAGGGCGGATGCTACTTTTTGATATTGAAATAAAGCGTCATATGGGCCCATGCTGCGCTTATCAATGGATGCTTGTTTTTTTGCGACCAGAACATACAGCACGTGCAAGAAATCGAAACGGGTAATAAATTTTTTCATTTGCGGGTGGTTTTGAATGTCTTTGCTGGTGACGCGTTTTTTTTCTATGAAGGCATCATGTATTCGGGCAACCGTATCCGCTGCCACGTAATTGAAGTTGCCGGATTTATATGTCGCGTTGCGATAAGAGAAGATCAAATAATTTTTATCCGTTTGAAAAACATAGTAAACAGTTTTGTTTGTACCGACCTTATTGATGTATTCCGCATTCGTAATCAGATCGCGGATGTTTGGGATTTTCTTTAGCATGTTTACACTCCATGCTTATCGAGTTATTTTTCAAATCCATGACTTTTAAATTTCAAAGTATTGCTGTTCTCACTGACAATTCTGATACGGTCTTCAGGGATGCCATTTGGAACTTCAACGTCAATCTCTAAAGTAATCTTCGCTTTTACACCACCAAGACTGGTGAGATGCGCGACGATCTCATCGGCAACCCGACCGGCATCACGTCCCAAGCGCGTGGGATCGATCTCGATTGTGCCGTGGAAGCGGGTGTTCAATGCAGGAGGTAAGGGAATTGTATTGCCAGGCGTTGGCTCTTTCACGTTATTGGGTGATCTATCTGAGCCAGGCTGGAAAACCGGTTTCTCTTCATTGGCAAGTTCTGCTTCGCGTTGCTTTTGAGCAATATCAGGTTTGACCAGCACACTTGCAGAATCCAATGTGATGGATGGGTTTGCACCAACGACTAAGCCAACATAATGTCCATCCTCACGGACGGCGGAGGCATATGCAAAAAAATCCTTCCATGTCAGAGAGCCAACACCTTCCCGAATTGCGCCAATAAATGTTTGCTCATCTTTGAGTCGCGGTAAATAAATATATTGCGCAAAATATTCCCATGCTTCCTTAGCCTTGATATGGCTTTTTTCCTTCCAGAGCCATTTATCCAATTCCATGCGGAGCAGGGCTGCGGACCAGTTTGGAATCATGCTTTGGTCGGCGATCAATTTCTTTGATGCACGCGCAACGAGATTATCGCCTTGAAGTTTCGTGGACTGCCATTCAATTGCGCTTGTACCTTCTTGTGAGGGAACCAGCAGATGGCAGAAGGTTTCCTTCATACGTTCAGTGATGGTATCTTCGTTTGTTTGAATCTGTTTTTTGACCTGACGTTCTGTGACAGGGTCAAGGTTCAAATGTTCTTTTTCTTCTTCAATGGACGTCCAAGCCATCCAGAAGCGCACAGATTGCTCAAGTTCGGCAAGGCGATCAATATCAGCGGCGAGGAAGACCAGCATGTTGCGATATAGGCGCGGGCTATTGCCGCGGTGTTCGAGTATCTCTTGTGCGGCTTCAATGGCTTTGCTATCCGATTGCCTTGCACGGTGAGAATATTTTGGATTTAGGACAACCAAACGACAGGACATTTCATCGGGGACGTCGCTGCTATCGGTGGGAACAGCATGAACAGCGGTAAATTCTCCGCGCTCGCGGCGGGTAATTTCGCGCAGGCGGCGAATAATTTCATCCTCCACTTTTTCGGGTTTGCGTTCATACATGGCGGCGCGATCTGCAGCAGTGCGGTTGATGGTGATGTGCGTATCAAACCAATAGCGCGAGCCGTCGGAATATAAATAACTGAGTTGCTCTGAAAGACGGCGCAAGGCGTCTCCGAAGGTG
This sequence comes from Anaerolineaceae bacterium, assembly GCA_009885525.1. Lineage (GTDB taxonomy): Bacteria > Chloroflexota > Anaerolineae > Anaerolineales > Villigracilaceae > Villigracilis. The sequence goes on from VFKN01000069.1 coordinate 4,798, forward strand.
GAGACCGCTTCGCCGGGCTGGGCGCAACCTAGCTTGACGCGGACTTCCTCCAAGCCGCGAATGCGCTGCCCCGAGCTACTGGGCGCGCTGCCGACAAAGACCACACGCGCAACACGGCGGGATGCGGAGTAGCGCCCGAGGTTGGGATTTGTATTGTCAATCTGGAATGGCTTGCTGGTCGAGCCATCGATATCTTTATCGATCACAGCAGACCAACCGTCAGCAAGGTGACGTGTAAATTCGGTGCGCACAGATTGGCTGTCTAAAGGAATATTCGCGGGCATGATCATTAAAGAATGATCTCCTTTTGACCACATCTCATAAATAACCGATGCCATCATACGCAAGACGCCACGCGTTAATTGGAAGCGTTCGAGCGTAGACCAATCCTGATAGAGTCTGTCAAAAAGTTCAGGATGAATCGGGTAGGCGTGCTTCAAACGTTCTTCATAACTAGGTTCGCGACATTCGGGCGGGAAGTCGCCGCGGTTCTCGCGATACATTTCAGCAAAGGCGCGGCAGACTTTATCGCGTTCCTTCTCATTTTTCTCGGAGAGCGAATCGAACAAACGACGGCGAACGATTTCAAAGGCTTCTTCAGCGGAAGCAGGTTTCCAAATGGCTTCGACGCGCCCAAAGACATTACGGATCCGTTCAAGCGCAATACGCCCATTTTCACCGCCGACTTCCGCCTCTGAAGCAGGGATGGCGGCAACCACCAACGTATTGCCCGCTGATTTGGCGGCTTCGGTTAGCGCTTGAACAAAGGACATGCTAACATCAAAGCTGCCTGCAGCCAGATTGTCCTTGCCGATCAATTGACGCGCATATACCACCCACTCATCAATCAGGATGAGCGCGGGTCCGTATTTTTCAAATAGTTGCGTGAGTTTTTCACCACCAGGGCTGACGGAATTCTTATCAGACTCTGCAACAAGTTTGAAGCCTTCCTTGCCACCCAACTGCCAAGCCATTTCACCCCAAAGTGTGCGGATGACTGTGCCGTCTGGTTTTTTCCATGGGGTATCGACAGACAAATAATTACAGGCAAGCACAGCGCGGTTTGCAATGGGTAATGTTTCGGGCAGGTCTTTGGTCTGCGCGCCGATATTCTCAATGCCTTCCACGTCACTTATTTTTACTTTACCACTGAATAAATGATATAAGGCAAGCAATGAGTGCGTTTTGCCGCCGCCGAAGTTGGTTTGAAGTTCGACGACAGGATCGCCGCCAGTACCGTTCAAACGCAGCCAGGCACGTCCCAGGAGTTGTGACAAGCCAACCGTAAAATATGTGCGGCGAAAAAATTCTTTGGGATTTTTATATTCTTCACTGGCGCGATCGGTGACAACTTGAAATAGATCCGCGGCAAATTCGGCTTGTTGGAATTTACCGGAGGCTACATCTTGATGCGGGGTGGCAATCTCGCGCCACGGTTTTAGCGAAGCGGATGCGCCGCTGGCGGTCTGCATGAGGGCAGGCTGGGAGGCTTTGCTTTGTTCGTTGATCTCCACCATAATCTTGTGCGCCATTTCAGCAGTTTCAATCCGTTCAGGCGCGGCGACCATTTCCAGCAGACGAGTCATGGTATCAAAAGCACGATGTGTATCTGCGAGAGAGAAAACATCCTGATGCGCCCAGCGGTTGCGGACGTCGCTCAGTTCGTTGACATAGCTGCGCCCCGCCTTGCCGAGGTCAGCCTGAAAGGCATCCACCCAGGCGCGGTCAATGATCGTGAATATGGCGGCGATATCCAACATGTTTAAGCGGGCATCGTCATCTTTGGCTTTGGCAAGCTTGGGTTTGAGTTCGGTCATGCGACCCAAGTGCGGTTCTGTGCCAACGCTCCACCATTTTTCTTTATAAGCGGATACGAGCTGGCGTTTGATATAAGGCTCGAGCGCCTTGCGCAGGAGTTCCAAGCCTGAACCGATCTGATCGTTATTTTTCTTTGCCATGATATGCTCCTGTTGAATCTCCCCCAATGGGGATTATGTTTACGTAAACGAGATTTGACAATCCCTTTTGAGCAACGGCAGTAATAACGACTGAAATCGTTACTACTGCCATTGCTACACTCAACCATTCAAAAATGAAACACTTTTTTCATCCATTGTTTTTGTATCCACAAGTTTATTCTTGAACGCGGCGCGGATGGCGTCGCTAGATTCGACGGCGTCGAGGCGATTCAGCACAAAGACGATATAGGCGTTGACGATGGCGTTGTCTGTTCGTCCCGGCGACAGGCGTTCAGCCAGATTGTGGATGACGGGCAGGCGCGGGATACTTTTATTTTCAATCAGTCTTTGCAAGCCGGAGGCAGCAAAACCGCGTTGATCCGGGGCGCAGGCTGGGTCGTCGAGAATATCCCACAGGACGGGTTCGACACTTGCGCCCATCTGCGCCCAGACTTGCGGCAGGAGGTCGGACAGCCAGTCGTTGGGGAGTTTGTGCAGCTCCACCAGTTTGCGGGCAGAGCCGGCGGCGCGCAGCGCGCCGAGCAGGTGCAGGGCATGCCAGGGAGCCCAGCTGGCAGGCTCGCCGGGCCAGCCGTTGCGCAGGCTTTCATCGAAGATGATATGCTCCAGATCGGGCAGGCGGGATTTCCATGCGGCATGTTCGCGGGTGATGCGCTGCGGGTCGAGATGCCAGCCCCAGGTAAGGATGTCCGCTACGGGCGCGGACGCGCAGCGGGATGCGGGGGCGGGGACATTCGCGGGGCGCGGGGGAATATCCAGCGGGGTGATGTCGTCCCAGTATTCCCAATCCAGCATCAACAGTTCTTTTAGTTCCACTTCGCGCTTTGAGGGTTTCATCCGAATCAGGGATTTGAGTTCGCGTTTGATATATGACTTGGCGTTTTCAAGGGTCAGCTCTGCCTGCTCGGGCTGGGAGAGAAAGCGGCGCGTTCCGCCAAAACGGGCGAAGCCGAGCCGGTAGTGACGGTAGATGTTCGGTTCGTCAACAATAAATTGACCCCTGCTCGTGAACTGGCTCTGGAGAATTTTGGTGATGTGTACGAGTTCCTTTATCCCGTATTTGGCTGTCAACTGACTCGTTTTAGATTCGGACAGTTCGGTGTCCTGGACAAATAAACCAATCAGGTCTTTGCTCAGTGTATCGCGGCGGGCGATGATGCGCAGGCGCTCTTCGGGAGAGGGGTAGTCTGTGCGGGATTGCCCAATTCCACGCGGCGCTGGATTCGTTTTGGAATGAGGACGACGCGGACTCATAGCAGGTTCTCCTATTCATTTGCTCCTGTGGATTGGCAAATCCGCAGGGGATAGAATTTGCAAGTATGCTGGATCTGGCGATCCAGCACAGCAAAATGACGGCGGCGACGCGGACTCATAGCAGATTTTCCTGTTTGGTAGATTGTCTTGCGGCGAGTTCTTTCAAGCGCGGCCAAGCGACAACGAGCATATTGTAGCCGAGCGCATCCTGCGCCCAGCCTTTGCGTTCGCAGACGGTGTAGAGACGATAGGCGAGATCGCGGGCGACTTCGGCAACGGAACCGAGTTTAGCGAGCAATTCGGCAGCGGATTCTTCGCCGCTATTTTCAAGCGCGTAAATGAGATGAGCAGCGGACTCCCATGCGGTGAGACGTTTGTCCTGCGCGGGATCCCAATCGGTGTCGAGTTCTTCACGCCGATACAAGCGGACTTTGCCGCCGCGCGCTTCGACAATGCCCGCTTCACTGAGACCCTCCACACTGGTGTTCTTGGCACGGCTGAGTGTTTCTGCTTCACCATAAGCGGCTTCGTTGTGACCATATTGTTCGAACCAGGTGAGTGCCCAGCGGGTGTCACTATCGTATTCGCCTTCCTGCTCCGTAAGGTATGTATCAAGAGCCTTATTAATAAGTCCTAATGCAGTTCGCACAGACATGGATTTTCCATCAGATTCAAGAACTGCGCTGTAATGCGAATAAATTGCCATACCGGGACCGATTGAAGCTTGCGCCAAATCAACAGGAGCGATGTTGCCTTGTTTTAATTCTCGTAAAGCAGGGGCGATCTCTTTTTTAAGCGCAGAAAGAAACTCACGACGTGAGCAAGATGGTGCATCTTGTGGTCGTGGTCGACAGGCAAGAATAATATATGAGGCAAGAGCATTGGATCCAATTGCTCTTATACGCCATTGTTGTGAAGCCCGTACAGGCCAAGTTGCGGTAATTTGAAATCCGCTAGAAATTAGTGCCTCCAGTAAGGTTTCCCAACCAGTGGTTAAATCTATGCTTGACACTTCTTCATTGTTTTGTTCTATACCACTGTTTTCATCATCTTGTTTGAAAGCATAATAAACCGTAACTGGATAATTCAAGTTTATCTTACTATGTAAAGCAGTGAATGTTTGACGAAAACCGGACTCAAAATGCTCTTTGGCTTTTTCTCGATCTCCCCCAAATCTTTCAGGAGAAGCGGTAAGTTCTGGCATTTTTGGCACAAGTACTGTATTGAACAAAGAGGGATATAAGTCACCAATCACATGCCGCAACCAAATATAGAAAAAATCACTCAACGCCGCATAGCCTATATTGTCATAATAAGGCGGATCTGTGCTTACTAGTAAGTTAGACAAGTCATTTACGCTGTTTACAGCGTCGCTTTGTACAGCTTCGCCAATTTGACTTGATCCCGCTGTTAATACCTCAACGCAATCTGCAACGTAATTAAGGCAAGTATCCCAACTGCCAACAGTGTTGCTCATAAAATTTGCTTCAGCAAAATCCCAAACCATAGGAATAGCGCCTCGCCCAAAAATATGCATAACCTTTTGATTACCAGGATTCCAATTGCATAAAGAGTTATTGAAACTGGCACATCTATCAATTGACAAAGCCAGAAATGTTACGATTGTATTTGCATAAACATCCGCTTCATCAAAAGACAAGCCCGCTGAAATGCAATCTTGATGTATTTCCTGTTTAGATTCCTTAACTAATTTGCTTAATTCCACCATTGTAGTTAATTGCCGCTTAGTAAACATCTGATAATGCTTACGAATTCCATAATTTTGGACGCGAAATCCAAGAGCCTGATCTGGTAAATCTGTATCTGGGTAATCATATGGATCAACTACTTGAGCAGCTGTAACTTGATCTTCCGTCACATTAAGATATGTTCTTCCTCTAGATACTTCAGCTACTACAGCTAACATCACAAATCCTAGTTTGTTTTGCTTTCCTTGTTCGCGAATATATTCAAACGTTATAGGTGTATCTGTTAATAAACACCGAAAGCCACCTCTTCCCATTTTTGTCCCTGCAGAAATATGCTTTGTGTCTTTAGGTTTACCAGTTTTTACTTCAAAATGATAAGTATTATTAGACTTGTCAATTATTGGTTCTAGCCAGGCCATTTTGCCTTTACTGGAAAGCCAGTATGTGCTTATAAGGGGAACCTGTTTTCCGCTGACTAGCGGATTTGGACTGGCAACAGTTCGAGCCCAAACCCAAGCAATAACATTTGTGTCACTTTTTCCATAAGTTTCAGGTAATTTTATTTTTGGATATAGATGACCGATATTGCTTATCGCCTTTTTATAGATCAAGTTACCATAATAGCGCAAATCTGCAGACAGACCTAGCGTATTACGCCAATATTCTTTTGGAAGAATATTTCCTTTGTCTACAGGATTAACGGGTGGGTAATTTAACCAGCGAGGGGCAAGTTCCAAGTTGCACTTATTCAAAAGTATTGCGACAGGATTCAAGTCGCTAGCGCGAACTTTAAATCCTAGCCGATTTGCCTCTAGTGGAATCGATCCCCCCCCAGCAAATGGATCCAAGACTGTTGGTAAATTGCCATCACAATATTTCAACATCTCCGATTGAGCCTCTGCATAAACATCCGGGGATTCATGTAGTTTTTTCGACATCATGCGTCGAAGGATATCAAATAGCCGCTCACGTTCTATGTTGCGATCAGACTCAGTTGGAAATTGTTCAGGATGGGCATCTGGATCGTCAACAACAGACGCAAATAGTACTGCACGCGCAGTAGGAAGTGGAAGCCGTGCCCACCAATGATGGATTCCTTTAGGATGCGGACCGATGCCAGGCATTTTGTCATAAGCTGACGCATCATTAATTTCTGGAAGTGGGAGGGATACTTCGATGAGTTTTTTACGGTAGGTCATAGGGAAAATCCAAGGATGAATTATGAAGGATGAAATAAAGAAAAAAAGTAATCGATCCCCAAAGGAAAGGGGAGAGCATTACGAGTTGACGAATAAGGCTTGAAGCCAGTTTATAAATTGTTGTGCTTGATTTGCATTGGGATCTAAATATTTTGTAGTGATCGCCAGCCCAATGGGTTTGCCCGGCTCTGCCTGCCATGCCAGCCATGTATGCAGTTTAGCTTTTGCGGTACGTTCCACTGGAAAACGGCGTTCAGCCTCTGGGATTTCATCCACAGCAGATTGGGCGCGCGCCCATAAAGGATCGGCGGGAGAAATCAAGCGCGCCGCGAAATCCTCCAACATGCCCGGCAGTTGGTTATCGGGCATGAGCCAAATCCCAATATTGGGTTTATCCGCTTCGCGAAGAATGGTCCCGCCCGAAGCAGGTATTTGTGGAAGGGAATATCCAGCCTGAGTCAAAATACCGTGTAAGGATTGCCAGCGCGCCTGCAGATCGGTATCGGCGTCCACCAGAATTCCCAACACTTCACGCCCGCCTTCCTTCAAGCGGGTAGGCAGATTTTTCAACAACGGGTCTATGCCGTCGTTGACAATAATTTCAAAAACCTCATCAGGAAATTGATGATAAGTGATCAGCGCAAGAACGGCGTGTTTATCGTCGTTTCCTTCCACCAGCAAAACGCGCGCCTTCGCCATGTTTAACGCACCTCAATTTGCTCGCGGGCGGCAATTGCCAATTCTTTTTCGTCAAACGGAATCACGGCAATTTTTCCTTTTTTATTTTCCAAACGAATCAACGCGCCTTTTTCGACGCTCTTGTTGGCAGCTTGCGCAAAACCTGTCACACAATCCCAGCTGTGCGTAGTGGCGAAGACCTGTATGTCCAGCCGTTTGGCGGTCTGGAAGATAAAATCCCACACGTTTTCCTGAATCGAATAATGCAGTCCGCTTTCGATCTCGTCCATCAACAATATGCCGCCTTTGGCATTAACCAAAGCCAGCGCAATGCCGAAGATACGATTCATACCCTCGCCCAAACTCCGCAAAGGCAGCGGCTGGTCAAAGTCCGATATTTTGACGATGGGAATGCGCTCGCGGGAACTTTTTAACTTAGCCACAAGAGTAACGCGCTCAATTCTGGGATCAATGATTCGCAAAGATTCAAGTACGTCATTTTCCAATGCGCCAAGCGCCACATTGTCCCAATATTGATTAATCTCCACACTGGAAAGCCCGTTTGCAGAAACAAATACATTCTTTTTTTCCTGTAAAGAAAAAGGCTCGCGTAATCTTCTAGCGAATGAACGATCCAACCTAACGACCAAAGGCGATTCTTTTCCCGCTTTTATAAAAAGAGCAAGAACATCCTCGCCGCCTTCGCTGGTATCAATATCGGTTATAGTAATCGTTGAACATTGAACTTCCAACCTGTCTTTTTCGTTATCAATGGGTCCAAGCGAAAACATTTGTTTTACAAGGCTTTCCCTTCTCCCGTGAAACAGATAACGCATGGCAAGCAATTGGCTTCCAATTTCTTCCGCTGTTCTTTCAGGGAAACGCAAGGAAGAAAGCGACTCGCTCTCGTTTCTGTCTGCCAACAAAGACCATAGAACATTCGGCGAGCCCTGATTAACGTACACCCATAATGCTTCGAGCAATGAGGACTTCCCGACGTTATTTTTACCAACAATCAAATTAACCCTTCCCAAGCCTGTCAACTTGAGGTGGTCAAAAGCGCGAAAGCCGCGTATTTCAAATGAAGAAAGCATTTTGGTCGCCATTCGGTCTCCAGTTTATTATTTCAAGGTGTATTGTACCAAAATCATATGTCATTGCGAGCCGCGGTTCTTATACTTTGGCGCCGAAGCAATCTCATGTCACTGGGGATTGCTTCGGGCAAGAACAAAAGCGCCCTCGCAATGACATTATGATTGTGCTAAAATATAGACGAGCGGTATCGTAAAGCCTGGTGACTTTGGTCACTCGTAGAGTGTCCTAGCTGTTCCTGCAATGGAACGGGAACCAGAAATTAGATTGAAATCCGAGCCCAGGGTGAGCCGCTCAAAGAATTCCCCCGCAAGGGGGATTTTCTTTTATCTCCAATCTTTTTGCCTGACGAGCATTTCTTTAATAATGTTGGGGGCGACTGCTTCGTAAAAGCGCGTATCGCCGCGTTCGTATTTCTCAAATAACGCCCACGCAATCGCATCCACTGCCTGCAAGCCTTTGTTTGTAACCGAATTTTCCTGTTGAATCAGAATGTTGTGGCGCGGCAGGCTTTCCACTTCATCGCGGATGGCTTTTTCAAGCAGGCGGCGCAGGTGTGAGTTTGTATAGCGCTTATCAATCACAAGATCAAGGTGCGGGAATTCCTCCGCCAGATTACGAACCGTCCACGCCACAGCCCGACGATACACAGATTCCATATCTTTTGGCGGGATGCGAATGGCTTGCTGGTCTACCACTGTCACGACAATCGTGACGCCTTCAGCCGCGATATCCGAAAGCAATCGCAGGATGGCAGATTCATCAAAATCGGCAGCCTTAATCTCGCCCGATCCCAAACTCGTCCCGGATTTTTTCATGGCGCGACGCACAGGTTTCTCAACATTGTGGGGATTAGCTGTTGCCAGCGCCGCAATCACCAGAAAGTGACTGCCAGACTCGGCGCCAACCGTGCCTGATTCATCGAGAAAGGCGTAATGAAGAACAGCGTTCATACGTTTGATTTTACCTTACGACTTCGAGCGGTTTTTTCATGCGCGTTTTTTCCTTGCACGTTTCGGTTTGATCTCGCTACGGAGAAAAATGGACTCGGGGAGCAAATCGCTCATGGGATAACTGCCATCGAGATAGCCCTGCGCGTCAAGCAGATACGCCTCCCAATCCATATCCATGCCGGATGGGGCGCGTTTGACGATCTCCGCCAGCATTTTTTTTGCCTCGCGCAGATGTTTGGTCGCCGCAAATAAAGACGCCATTCCCATCCAAGCCTCCAGCAGGTGGGGGGCGCTTTTTTGGAGGTGAAGATATTGTTCTTTTGCCTCGTCAATCCAGCCCAGCGTCCGCAGCACGTTCGCATACCTCATGCGCGCGGCGGCGTCATTCGGCGCGGCTTCCAGCCGTTTGCGATAATAGTCCAGCGCGTCGAGCGGGTGCATGACCGTGCCGTCATGCAGCGCGAACGAAATCAACTTCACGGGATGTCCCTTTGCCAGTCCGCCCGCCATCGAGCTGGCGATCACTGTCAAGGTCAAAGTCGAGACGGTCCTAGGGGTCAGTTCGCACTCACCCAGCACGTTACACACCGGGCAGGACACGTGCTGCGGAACTATGAACGGGCTATGTCCGCCGGGCTGTTTTTTTGCAATTTGCCTGTCAAAATCAGGCATGTGAATATACACGCGCGGAAGGTTGCGGCGGAATTCGTGTCCGCACTCGCGGCATTGAAAAGTGGCGCTAAAGGATTTTTTAGAGGAAAACATATTATGCAGGGACTGAATTTTACCTTATGGAGCGGCGCGTTCCAGCAGCTCGCGCATTTCATAATTCACGCTGACTGCGGCAAAATCCGGCTCACGCTGGAAAGGCTTTTGGATATAGGTTGGCGTCTTTCCATTGGCTTGATCGCCAATGAAAACAACTTCTACGATTGCCAGAAAAAAATCATCGGGCTTGTTGAGGGCGGAGAGAATTTCCTTCTTGGTGACTGTGACGGTGGTCGAGCCTTCGATACGTCCCTTGACTTCGATGAAGCGCAACTTGCCATTGCCAGCCTGTGATTCGATATCCCAGCCGAGTTTTTCGCGGCTGACATCTCGCGGGATAAATCCCGCGTTACGTTCATGTTCCATCACGGCATTCATGCCCGCATCTTCCACGGCTTTGGTCTGCCGCGCAAATAGGGTGGGCGTTTTATTTTGCAACTTGTTCAAAAGACCTATGGGAACGATCAACGCGCCACCCATGATGACAGGCGGGGCGGCGGAAATATGGCGTTCCTGTTCCAATTCCATCATGCGTTTTTGCAGGCGGGTTTGCAGGTCATCGGCGCGACGGCGGGCGAGGTCTGAATTCAAGCGCGCGTTCGTGCGTCCAGCTTGTTCCTGCGCCTTGAGATCCTCGGCGCGGTAATCCCAATAATTGATCTCTTTGGTCAAGCGGTCGCGCACGGCGGCTTCGGTTTTTTCAATGCTTTCTTCGCGACGCGCTTTGACTTCCTGCAAATGCTGCGGCACAAGAGTCTGCGCGGCATACCCGCGAATATTCTTTTCCAGATCACCACGCAGCCAATCGGCGCTTAGTATGGATTCGATCAGCGGCTTGAACTCTTCGGTCAAGGGTTGATAATCCAAAAATGGAGCGGAGCCTGCGGATTTTGCTTCACCCTGAGCGTTGATCTCCACGAATTGCATCTGCCTTGAAATGACGCGGCGCTCTCCGCCCGCAGTGGTACGCGAATCCTGAATCGAGTGTTCGAGATAATACAGCACGCGCATTTCTTCGCCCTGATCCAACGGGTCAACGAGAATTGCGCCCTGGCGCAACAACCCACGATAATTTTCCAAAACCATGTCGGTCACGGCATCCATCAGCGGATTGCCGGGCGCGATAAACTCCGCGGTGGGCTTGCCTGATTGATGAATCACTTCCTTGTTGAAAGTGACTCGCTCGTATTTATTCAAGACCGTGCCTTTACCCATCATGCTGGCGCGGTTACGGATGACGGCTGGCACGTGGGTAATCTCAAAGCGTAAAGATTCGCGCGGGTGTAAGGTTCCACCCAAACGTTCAAATGCCGCTTTAAAGAATCCAGCGATGAAGTGCGGCTGGAGTCTGCGCGCCTGTGCGCGCTCAAAATCCTCGCGAATACGGCGGACATTGCTGACATCCATCGTGTCCTGCGCGAGTGAACGTTCTTCAAGCAACTCGCGCACGTGTTCCTGATCGGCAAGATTATCCACCGCCTGAAACAAACGCGCTTTGACTTCGGGTTGGTCGCCGTAGCGAATGGCTTCCATCAGCAATTGGCGCAGGCTGGTATCACGGAAGAGTTTTCCCAATACATCGAAGACACCATCGCCCAATGCCTTGCGCTGCTCTTCCATCTTTTCAAGCAAGCGAATGTAGACTTCGCCTTCGCGGGTCTGGTTGGAAACCAAATTCCATAAATGACAGACTTCGGTTTGTCCGATACGATGGATACGCCCAAAGCGCTGCTCCAAACGCGTGGGATTCCAAGGAAGATCATAGTTGATCATTAAGTGAGCACGCTGCAAGTTAATACCTTCGCCTGCCGCGTCGGTGGCAACCAAAACCAAAACATCCTTATCCTGGACAAAAGAAGCCTGCACTGCGCGACGTTGATCGCGGGGAACGCCGCCATGGATTGCCACAACTGCTTCATGCTTACCCAGCAGCGTGCGGATCTTATCTGTCAGATAATTCAATGTGTCGCGCTGTTCGGTAAAAATCACCAATTTGCGACGCCTGCCATCGGCATCGAACATCTCAGCCTGGTCTTGCAAAAGTTTGGAGAGTTCGGTCCACTTGCGATCTTGTCCGCTGCGGCGAACTTTATCGGCTAACTTTTCCAAGTCGCTTAATCGAGCAATTTCCAATTTCAATTCTTTAATCGTGCGCGCTGTACTTGCCGCATCGCTGACTTGTTCTTCGGCTTCTTCGCTTTCGGACTCTGGCGCGTCATCGAAGTCTTCAAAATCTTCCTCGGTAAACTTGGGAACATCCTTGAATATTTCATCCGCAATATCCACATCTTGTCCGCGCTTCATCAATTGTTCTTCGCGTAAACGGGCTTCCAAACGTTCACGTCTGCGGTGCAGGGATTGATAGATGGCTTCGGGGCTGGAAGCAAGACGGCGCTGTAGAACGGTGAGCGCAAATCCGACTGTGCCGCGACGATCCTTATTTAGATTTTCAGCGCGGTTGAATTCTTCACGCACGTAGTTGGTCACCTGCTCATATAACGCGGCTTCCAGATCGGATAATTCATAAGTGACTGTGTACGCGCGGCGCTCCGGGAAAAGCGGCGTACCATCGAATTTCAATAATTTTTCTTTTACCAAACGGCGCATCAAATCAGAGGCATCAGACTCGTGTGTGCCTTCGCGATATTTTCCTTCGAAACGGTCGGGGTCGATCAAAGCCATGAAGAGTTGGAAATCCTCTTCCTTGCCATTGTGGGGTGTGGCTGTCAACATCAGCAGGTGGCGCGTGCGTTCTGAAAGCAACTCTGCAAGATGATAGCGTTTGGTGTACTTGACCTCGCCGCCAAATACTGAAGCGGAGCATTTATGGGACTCATCTATTACCACCAAGTCCCAATCGGTTTGTTTTAGTTTTGCCTGTAATTCCTCGTCGCGGCTGAATTTATCCAAACGAGCAACCACTAAAGACATTTCATTTAGGGCATTTCCAGAACGCGCGGAATTGATACGGTCATTGGTTAGAATTTCAAAAGGCAATTGGAATTTTTGGTTGAGTTCATCCTGCCATTGCTCGACAAGATTGCCGGGCACAACGATCAGGCAGCGCTGCAAGTCGCCGCGCAATATCAACTCTTTGATAAACAAGCCGGTCATAATGGTCTTGCCTGCGCCGGGATCATCTGCCAGTAAAAAACGTAAAGGCTGACGCGTTAGCATCTCACCATAGACTGCTGTGATCTGATGCGGCAAAGGCTCAACTTGTGAAAGATGAACGGCCATCCAGGGATCAAACAAATAAGCCATGCGAATACGATAGGCTTCGGATGCCAGCCTAAATAATTCGCCGTCACTGTCAAACGCCCAGGGTGTGCCTGCCTCGGTTACTTGCAAATCTGCTTCGCGGTCGCGGAAAAGTAACTCACTAATATCTTTTCCGTTGATATCACGATATGTGACTTCAAAGACATCCGAGCCGTGCTGCTGCACATTCAGAATCGTAACTACGCCTGATGGGTTCAAGCCTTTGACTTGCGCGTTTCGTTTGAGATCTTCGAGTTTTGCCATGCGTTCCCTTGTTGAGAGCATTCAAAAAAAACCGCCCACGCATCAATTTGCGCAGGCGGTAGGATTGTGCTATGATTTCCCTATCGACTCCGCGCTCTAATCGCGTAGTTCATTTTCGAAGCCTCACGGTTCAGCCCGTGGGGCTTATTGTTTGTAAGTATAAGACCAAAGGGGCAATTCTGTAACTGACAAATGTCCTTTTTTGATTCCCCTAAAATTCCTGACAGGAATTTTCTACCCCAACTTCACACCCTCATTGGCGATCTTCGCCGCCTCGACGTAGCGTAACGGCATCGCGGGACTGTTCCATCCGCCGGCATCCTGCAAGCGGTCAATGGGTGTATTGTTCCGCGCGGCCTGAGTTGCCCAATAATGCCGGCAGTCGTGCGCGGATAAGCCATGCAAGCCGACTGCGTTGCCCAAAGCATTGACGCGCTTGGTCAAGCCGCGATCGCTCATACCCTGCTTGGTCAGCGTACCTTTCGCCTGTTTACCGTTGCCCTTGCTGGCACTCGCGCGCCAGACGTTGCCGTCTTTAGGAGCATCGTACTTGAAATATTCCTGCGCCGCTTTCAAGGTCGGCGGCGTGAGTGCATGTGTCTGAGTCTTATCCACCTTGGGACGGTAGAAGATCAACGTACCTGATTTCAAATCGAAGTCAGTGACAGCAAGCATTGCAACCTCGCCCACGCGCAAGCCATGTTCCAACAGCAGACACATCAGCAGCGAGTCGCGCCGGCCTTGCGGAGTCTCAGGCTGCGCCATCAATTGCGCGGCTTGTTCCGGGGCAATCGAGACCGCTACGCTTTTCTTCGCACCTTTGCGGGTTGCGATCTCGGATGCAGTCCTTTGCTCGTCAACACGTTTGCTTTCCTTGTGGCTGTAGCCTTTGACGGTGGTGATCATGGCAAATTCGGTATGATCCAATGTACCCGCTTTCAACGCCAGCCGCGCATAACTCTTGACGGTGGCAAGCCTGACGTTCACACTGGTCACCGCATAGCCCTGCTGCAAGCCCCAACGCGCAAAGCCTTCCACCAATCCCCAGGAGATGCCGTGCCATGCCTGCGGATCCTGCGCAAAGTCGC
>VFKN01000114.1 GCA_009885525.1 Anaerolineaceae bacterium
CGGAAAATCATCGATGCGTTCAGTTGTAATTGTGGCTTCTGCGGTCATCCACCAAGCTTATCAGGAAATTCAGGATTTCAAAAAAAATTCAGCGAATGGACAGTTATAAAAGTCAAAATGAAACCAATTGAAAGAATTGGAAATATCCTACTCAAAGTACAAATTGGCATTGGCGGGCACAAGCGGTTAATTCCCTTTTATAAATTACTCAAAATTTCCCCAAGTTAAAAGAGGGGCACGTACTCGTCTTGTCTTCCATTTCATCTTGCTGTATAGTTGACGCAATTCATCATCGGCGTTTGCCGGTGACCGTCTATTGTTATCTTTGATATGGGAGACTCTGCAATGCCAAAGAAAACCACCAAGCCGCAAGAAAAAAAATCCGCAAGCGGAAATACGTTCAACGTTGACAATATCCGTGCGGGGCGTGACGTTATCATGGGTGATCAATCGAATACGATTTACCAAACTGCGCATGTCACCACGCCTGTTCCATTTGCCCGTCATGGCTGTTTTGAGGCTGTGACGGGTGTTTAGTTTATCCAGATAAGGACGGCTTGTTCGGCGTTTTTTGTAAATTCAATAATTCCTGCCAGGAATTATTTTTCGCTATGAGTGCAGTTTGTCACGGGTGAGACCGTAGGGATGGGCGCAGTAGGCATCCAATTCGGCGCGGAGTTGGAGAGGGAAGTTGCTACGATTAACATACTGTCCTATTCCACGGCTGCTTGAACATTGTAGTGTTGGTCAAAACCATCATCGGTGCTGTTCTTCATGATCCGCGATTGCGGGTCTGTGAAATTGTATTGATCTTTATCACGCGGACCCGCTTCTGGTGGTTTGGGCGTTTTCCCGCGGCGCTTGCGCTTGCGTGCTTTCACTTCATGCTCACGCATTTTTTCATCATACTCTGCTTTTTCACTCTTGTAGCGATCTTGAGCGCGGGCATCCAAAATCGCTTTGGCTTCAGCCAATTTTATTAACCGAGTCTGGCGTAAGACCACTTCATCTTGCACCACAAAGCCTTCCGGCAATTGGATTTCTCCCTGATCCGCTTGCTCCCCCAATTCAAACAATGTGGCGACCTCGTTTTTCAATTGCATTTCTATTTCCAAGAGCCGCTTATAACTGACCGCTTGGCTTTTCGATGCATCCGCATGGATCTTGCTGCCATCCAAACTAGGTTGCCCATCTTCAGCACCCCAGCCACTTTTGCCAACAACAAGATCTGTACAAATAGCCCCTGCAATTCAGCTAATTAGGTCTGCCGAAAATTCGCGATTGTGTCATGATCCGGATGCAGTCCACCGGCCACATACCGAAATCCCAAGTTCTCATAACTCGCTTTTTCCAACTTAAGCGAACTAAATATTCCGTTGGCATACCCATAAAATAGCAAGCCCAGTAAACATTCTGGCGCAATCGCTTCCCCGCTTTTCTCTGCATAACCTGCATAAATCTTACTCAAATCCAATTGTGAGATAATTTCCACCACAAAACGCGCCAGATGGTCTTGCGGCAGAGCATCTTTTAATAAAATCGGTGTATTCAACGTCGCTTCGTAATCAGGTACTTTAAATTTTCGGGCCATTCCTCAAGTGTACCAACCTTCTCTCCGACAATCTGCTAGAAAACTTTATTACAAAAGGATTACGCAGGGTTAAGAGTTTTGTTAGGGCAGGGTGAATGTGAATTGACTGCCATGACCAGATTCGCTTTGTACTTTGATATCCCCGCCATGTGCCTGCACAATGCCGCGCGAGATCGCAAGACCCAATCCTGCGCCGCCCGTGGATCGACTGCGTGATTTTTCACCGCGATAAAAACTTTCGAATACGTGCGGCAGATCTTCAAAGCGGATGCCTTCGCCTGTATCAGACACGCAAACTTCGACACCAGAGATTGTTCGCGTTGCATGAACTTCCACGCGGCCTTCGGCTGGTGTATGCCGCAAAGCATTCCCGACTAAATTATTTAACACGCGCCCAATGCGCTGCGTATCCATCATAACGGGGTCAACCTGCGGGTCAACACTGCCTTCGAGTTTCACTCCCTGGCGCAACGCCAATTCAGAAAAAGATTCGAGCGTATCAGAGATCAGGTCAGACAAGGATGATTCGGACCGGTCCAGCGGAATTCCGCCTATATCCAGTTGCGCCATTTGAAAAAGATCATCGATCAAAACAGAAAGTGAACGCACGTCACGCTGCACAGTGCCCAAATAGCGTTTGATCGTTTGAGGGTCATCCACAACACCGTCTTCCAATGCTTCGAGAATTGCGCGCATGGATGCAAGCGGGGTTTGCAGATCATGCCCAACCCAGGCGATTAAATCTGCGCGCAGGCGTTCAAGCTCACGTTGTTTGGCATCCACCGTTTCAAGTTGTTCAGCCATTTGGTTAAAGGTGTTGCCAAGCGCAGCAACTTCATCATGCCCGTTGATGGGTACTCGTGTTTTCAATTCGCCTTTTGCAAGTTTTTCCGCCACATCCTTAAGTAAATATATTCGGTTCGTAATGGCGCTGGATAGAAAATATCCCAGCACCATGGCCATGCCGCTTGCAAATATAAGCAGAACAATGGCAAGCAGAAGATCATGCTCGCTGGCAAACATCATTTGAGCAGAAAACCAAACGTTGAAAAACGTCAGCAGACTCGAAAGCGCATATCCGCTGAGCAAGGACCAGTGCAGGGTTGGCGAAAGAGTCATCCAGCCAAGACGATATGCAAGATAGCCCGCCGCCGCTGAAACAAGCGCGGTAATACCCAGGAACATTGCCATTAATCCAAGTTCCTTTAGTGGCGGTGCCATCAACAATTTGAAGATACTCAGCGAAAGAATGGTGATGAGCGAGATACCCAAAATAAAACGGGGCATCAAAGGAATGCGATCAACAAGGTTTTTCATGATTCAAATTTATATCCCACGCCCCAAACAGTAATAATATGTTTCGGCGCGGAGGCGTTGCTTTCAATTTTTTCGCGCAAGCGGCGTACATGCACAGTCACAGTGCCGGGGTCAATATAATCTGCGCGGCCCCAGACCCGCTCTAATAATTGATCGCGCGTAAATACCTGTTTTGGATAACTCGCAAGCAGGTATAGCATGTCAAATTCTTTTGCAGTCAATTCGATCTGCGACTCTTTCACAGTAACGACTCGTGTGCGCGGATCGATTGTGATGGCAGAAAAGGATAATGCCCGCTCAGACTCTACCTCAACCTGATCCCGTCCGACGCGCCTTAACACCGCCCGCACACGACTCACCAACTCCTGCGGGCTGAACGGCTTGACCACATAATCGTCTGCGCCCATTTCCAAGCCGGCAATTCGATCAACTTCCTCGCGTCGCGCAGTGACCATGATGATCGGCACATTGCTATGGTCACGCAGCCAGCGTGTGAGAGTAAGTCCGTCTATTTCAGGGAGCATTAGATCCATGACTACCAGGTCCGGGATCTTTTTTTCAAGCATGGATCTGGCTTGTCTGCTGTCTTTTGCGATTTGCACCTGAAAGCCGGCGCGGCTTAAATATAACCCCACCACTTCGGCAATGCTGGGCTCATCTTCCACAACAAGGATGCTTTTTTCATTCATGATTGATATGATACTTGATTATCATAGCGAGGATATTAATAAAACCTTACGTTTCGTAAAAACCGCCAACCCCTATGAAATGTAAAATCTCGCCCCCACAATGAGGAGGCTGTAAACCCTTAAGAATTACGTAATATTTACGCTTTTCAATCTATGTTATATTTAAATCATTAATTTTTTAATTTATTTTCAAACCAAAAACGCGCAGATTTAGAGGTACATGCATGATACCAACGAAAAACATCCCCACCATACCAAGAGACTCATACCAAAACCTGCCTGATGCCTATACGTTTGTTGATCCGCAAACGCGCGGGGCAATTGCAGATGAATCGCCGCGGGTTATATTTATCGAAGTAACGAATCACTGTAACCTCCTGTGTGAAACGTGTCCGCGCACATTCACCAGTTATGAAGAACCGCAAACGCTTTCGTGGAATAATTTCTTGAAGATCGTGGAGCAGTTCCCCAAAATGGAGCGCGTGGTTTTGCACGGAATCGGCGAACCGCTGATCAACAAGGACTTGCCGCGCATGATCGCTCACCTGAAAGAACGCGGTGTGACAGTTTTGTTTAATACGAATGCAACTTTATTAAGCGAAGAATGGGGACGCAAACTCATTGATAGCGGTTTAGATGAGATGCGTTGTTCGATTGACGGCGCCAAAACAGAAACCTACGCAAAGATTCGCGGCGCGCCACTTTTACATAAAATTGTTGACAACCTCACAAAATTTACTGAACTCCAGCGTAAAATGGGAAAAGAATCTCCCAAAGCCTCGATCTGGATGACCGGGATGCGGGAAAATATTGAAGAGCTACCTGATCTCGTCAGGCTTGCAAACCGCATGGGTGTCAAAGAAGTATATGTGCAACGTATGGTTTATTACCTTGATAATGTGAATCCTCCGGGCTTGATGGATGCAGGGCACGCCCTTTTCGACGATTTCGACGAAGTTGCAGACCACTGTATTGCAGAAGCCGAAGGGATTGCAAAAGAGTATGGAATTACTTTGAGATCATCGGGTGCCACCGACCCGCGCCATAGTTTAACCGCCTCCATGTTGCGTGACAATCAACCCTGGCGGGATTGCCGCCGCCCGTGGACGACTGCGTACGTCACAGCAAATGGCAACTGCCTGCCTTGTTGTATCAGCCCGTTTGCCACAAATGATTACGCAAGCTTGAAGATGGGGAATCTTTTCGAAAAAAACTTCACAGAAATTTGGAATGATGAGCGCTATCAAACATGGCGTAAAGGACTCCTTAGCGATCACCCAGCTACACCCTGTAAGGGATGCGGGGTGCATTGGAGTCTGTAACCTGGCAGGATTATTTCTCAGTGACGGAGTCATCGAATGAGTGACACACAAACGCTATCCATGCAATCAACTACTAATCAGCCTTCCGCGATGAAGTGGAAGCTGTGGTTGTATACCAATTACGACTGCAATTTAAAGTGTTCCTATTGTGTGGCGAAATCTGGTCCGAATGCGCCGCGCCGCGCGCTTGGCTTGGAGAATGTCAAGCGGCTGGTGGACGAGTCGGTTGAGTTAGGCTTTGAACACGTTTTCTTCACTGGCGGCGAACCATTTCTCTTAAATGAAATCTATGAAATGCTGGAATATTCTTCAGCTCGTATTAAGACAACTGTATTGACAAATGCCATGTTATTGCGCGGTACGCGTCTTGAAAAGTTGTGCGGCATTGCGAACGACAATCTCATTGTGCAAGTCAGCCTGGATGGGGGGCGTGCTGAAGATCACAATTTCTACCGCGGTCCTGGATCATGGGAAAAAGCCGTGGAGGGAATAAGTCTTCTACAGGAAAACGGTTTCCGCGTGCGGCTCGGCACAACAGAAACGCCAGCCAATTCGGCTCACCTCGACAATCTGTGTGAGTTTCATCGTTCGATTGGCATTCTTGATGAGGATCATTTTGTTCGCCCGTTGGCGAAGCGTGGATTTTCCAAAGAAGGCTTGGAACTAGGGATGGGTAATCTGGTTCCAGAAATTACTGTTAATTTGGACGGCATATTCTGGCATCCGCTTTCAACCGATGCAGATATGCAAGTCAGTAAGAAAATGTTTCCGCTGGCTCCTGCGGTAGAACGCATTAGTCAACAACTTGAAGCCATGGCGCTCAGCGGCGAAGTGCCGTTGATGACCTTTACCTGAGGTTAATAAATTTAGGCTTCCGTGCGAAGCCACAATACAAGGAGACTCACAATGATCCAAGCATATGTTTTGATCGAAGCGGAACCAACACGAGTGCAGGATCTGATCAAGGAACTACCGGGCATTGAGCTTGAAGGTTCTGTGATCAAACAAATCCACGCAGTCACAGGGCGCTATGATCTGATTGCTTTCGTGGAAGGTCCCGACTTGCAGTCGCTGGGCAATTGAGTGACTACTGGCATAGCCGGCGCCGTGGGTGTCCGCAAAACTGAAACCTGCCTGGTAGTCTGGTAGCATCCAACAAAATTGAGCTGTGAAAAAATTGCAGCCTTGTTTTTATAAGAAGGAAGTTGCCACCGTTTATGCAATTCTTGGAACCAACTTTCGTTGTTTAATTTATAGGAGCCTTGATGGATACTGAAACTGCTGTTCCCGCATACCTTGAGAAACTGGAAAAAGTAATCAATGAAGTTATTGCTCCATCTGCAATAGAAGTGGACGAGAAGGGGATTTTCCCACGCGCCGGAATCGAGGCTTTGGGGAAGGCGGGTTTACTCGGCTTGGTTAGTGCGAAGGAAGTGGGGGGCATGGGCGAAGGACATCAAGCCGCTACTTTGGTTATCGAACGCCTGGCACGCGAGTGCGCCTCTACGGCAATGATTGTATGCATGCACTATGTTGGAACCGTCGTAATCGAAAGTATGAATGGTCCTCGTGATGTGCGTGAAGCAATCGCAGTGGGACAACATCTCACAACGCTTGCTTTTTCCGAAGCTGGATCACGCAGTCATTTCTGGGCGCCTGTCAGCACAGCGATACGTTCCAATGGCAGCGTTCAGTTGGATGCCAGGAAAAGCTGGGCAACCGCGGCTGGTCAGGTCGATAGTTACGTATGGTCGAGTCGTCCGCTCGATGCAGAGGGAGCCAGCACGATCTGGCTTGTTCCAGCCAAAACCAGCGGGCTTAAAATCCCGGCGCCCTTCAACGGACTCGGTTTGCGCGGCAATTACTCCAGCCCAGTCACAGCCGAAAATGTGATGGTCGCCCCAACCGCCATGTTGGGGAAAGACGGGGATGGCTTCAACATTATGATGGGTACCGTATTGCCATACTTCCAGTTGATGACCGCGGCCACTTCTGTTGGAATCATGGAAGCCGCCACAACCAAAGCGGCGGCACATGTTAGCAACACCAATCTTCAGCACATTGCCCAGGCTTTGCAGGATCTGCCCACGATCCGCGCGTACATCGCTCGCATGCGCATCAAAACGGACCTCGTGCATGCTCTGCTTCTCGATACATTGAACGCGCTCGAGCAGAATCAGCCAAATACCATGTTGCGCATCCTTGAGGTCAAAGCGGCCGCGGGCGAGTCCGCTACCGAGGTAACGGATTTGGCCATGCGCGTCTGCGGCGGCGCGGCCTTCCGCAAGGAGGTGGGGGTCGAGCGCCACTTCCGTGACGCCAGAGCGGCAACAGTTATGGCTCCCACTACTGACGTGCTGTATGATTTTATCGGCAAGATGGTCTGTGGAATGCCGTTGTTTGGATAAGTGAGGAATTTGGATTATGGCTGCAAAGGTAAATACATTAATAGAACGACTTCAACTTTCACTGAATGAGACACTGCAGACACTGGCTGAACTAACGGACACGGAACTTGACGAGCAATCCGATCACATTTGCGCAACAGGTGGCACTGTGCGGGATTTGTTGACCCATAACATTGACCATGACAAGATGCACGCCGGACAACTTTTCGGTGCACGCTATCTGCTCAAGAACATGCAGAAAGGCGAGGCGCATCGATTGATGGCGGATACCGTGCGTGCGCGCGCCGAGTTGATCACCGCCCTGATTGGTATGCCCGATGATATGCTCAAGGCAGCAATACCTGATGAAGCCTGGACCATTCAGGAGATGGTGGAGCACACCATCTTTTGGGAGCGTCACTCAATTGACGATATGCGCCGCCGCCGATTGGCGGAACGATTGGAACAGAAGCCCACCACGCTGGCTGATGTTGTTGACCCATTGTATGGACCCCTGCCAAAAGTTGATTTGAGTGACAACATAACGCCCACGCCCGTCCCCGATCCAGAGATGGTCAAAGCCGCGAAGGCGCAGGCAGAAACGTAGTCTGGAAGATTTATGCAGCGCTTTGTGTTCGTGATAGCCGTCGTATTTGTTTTTATTCTGGCAAGCTGCACGCGCATGAACAACGCAAAGAAACCTGCAAGTTATACGCCCGCGTCAGTGGAAAGCCAACTGATGAATGGAGAGCCAATTTACGCGCAAACTTGCGCAACCAGTACCTGCCACGGCACACAAGGAGAGGGCATCCGCTCAGCGACTGGCTTCTCTGCCTGGCCGTTGGTTGGCGCCGACTTTCAGTCGCGGCATCCCAATGCCCAAATTGTTTTCGATGTTATTCGGAGCGGGGGCGAACCCAATTTACGTGCATTATCTGATCAACAAATTTACGATTCCATTGCATACGAATTAAGTCAAAACCAGATAACCCTTGCATCCCCATTGACCTCGGCAAATGCATTTACGACTTATGGAGCGGCAATGTCGGGACAGGCTCAAGGTGGACTTTTTCCTCCGTCCGACAATGCTGTAATAATCAACACGCCGCTTAATCTCAGTCTGCCAATTGCTGCAAAAAACGAAGGGCTTCAACTTCAATTGGATCAGATCGCACAAGCCACCGTCATTGGAAATACCAAGCCTCCCGCTGGCGGAGTCTTCCTGATTCTGGTCATCGTGTTCAATGATTTAAGCGCTGAGCCGATCACTATAAGTCCCGATTATTTGAGGTTGTCTACGGTGCGCGGGGATCTCCTGGAACCTCAATCAATTAATCTCCACTCAGCCATTGAAAAATTTCATACACAAATCATTAAGCCTTATTATGGCGCTTCGGCGCTGGTCATTTTTACGTTGTCCGCTCCCGGGCAATTTGATCAATTGATCTATGACGATCAGGCTGGGAATCGATCGACTCTGGATTTGAAACCATGAAACGCATTTCTGCGCAAAACATAGTTATCTATGGATTGATCGTGATCCTGCTTGGGACGCTGATTATGTTTTTCGTAAGCACGCGCCCAGCCTCCCGTCCCGAAGTGACGCGTGAGCCAGTTGGCAATTTCGATTCTGAGACGCAGGCAATGATCGCCAGCGCGAACCGCGTCGTGTTTATAATCCCATTTTCTCACTGGGACACAGATTGGCATAAAGACTTCAGCGCGTACAGCAAACTGGCTGATCAAAACATCCTCAAAGCGATTCAGTTGGCGAAGCAAGATCCGCGTTACCGCTTCACGCTGGAGCAGGTCTTGTTTGTCCAACATTTTTGGGATGCGCATCCAGATAGCCGCGCTGACCTGATTGCGTTGGTGAAGAATCGACAGTTCACCTTTGCCTGGGCTGGCATCACGCAGCCTGAGACAAGCCTGGTCGCGCCATCCGTGCAAGTGCATAACCTGCAACTCGGGCAGGATTGGATTATTCAAAACTTTGGTCGCGAATATCTTCCGCGCACTGCCTGGCAATCGGACGCATTCGGAAACTCGGCGGCTTTTCCAACTTTCCTAACTCAATCCAAAATTCCTTATCTATTCATTGGGCGGCATCAAGGACGCTGTGATCCCGATTACCAGAAATGTCAGCCGCTGCCGCCCGCATTTTACTGGACGAGTCCCGCTGCTCCTGAGGAACGTGTGCTCGTCGCTTATATGTCCTATCTAACTGCCTGGGGAGATATTTATCACCTCACTGACGCTGATGAGCAACTTGCCAAACTTCGCAAAACGATTAATGCCGAGTTCAAACAAACCGATTCCAAATATATTTTCCTGCCCGTAGGGTTTGATTTTTTTGATCCACGTCCCGACCTGCCCGCCCTGATAGACCGTTGGAACGCCGCCGATCAAGATACGGTTCTGGTCATGGCTGACCCTGATAGCGCCTTTCAATATCTGGCGACGCAAGAACTCCCTGAGATCACAATTGACATGAATCCGATTTGGCAAGCCTTCTACAATACGCGTCCAGCAGCCAAGATTGCCGATAAAGAAAGCGAATATTATCTGACTTCCGCGGATAAGTTTGAATTGTTGCTCGGCGAGTCAAGGCTGAATGCCTGGGACATGGCAGCCTTCAACGCGCATTATGACAACATCTCGGGAGTCAGTTTCGATTGGGTATGGGAGAAAAGTCAACGCCCGCGTTATGAGCAAACCATCCTGTCAGCACAAGATAACCTGGCGGGCATCCTGTCTCGCATTACCAGCCGCATCGACGCGCCCGTCGTTATATTCAACCCAACTTCCTGGTCACGCTCACAGGTTATAGAAATCAGCGGCGAACTCCCCGACCTTAGCACTCTTCCTCAACCGATCCAGCGGATAGGCTCAGACAAAATTGCTGTCCGTGTGGAGAACATCCCTGCGCTTGGTTATCTTGGACTCGATGGCGGGAAAAGCACTATCGATCATCCTGTGCATATTGTTCAAAATAAAAATCAAGTCACGCTCGATAATGGCTTGGTCTCTGTAACTCTGGATGGCGATCATGGTGGTGCATTCTCAAGTATGAAGTTATTACTTGGGGACACTGCTCCTCAAGAATTGCTGACAGGGTATGGTGATGATGTCACCTATTGGGATGATGATGGCGATGTGTACGGTGCGTCCTTTGGTCAGGAACGCGCGCGCGAGAGCAAGGTCTCTGCCCAGATCAACATCCTCGCGTCGGGACCTTTGATAGCGCGCGTGCAAGCCATCTTTATGC
>VFKN01000047.1 GCA_009885525.1 Anaerolineaceae bacterium
AAATGGTGTATCGCGGTCTTTACTTTTTCACGCAGGCGCATCAGCGCAGTCAGGCAGATGATGTCGTTGCTTACCTGGCTGTCAATTCCAAGTTGCTCGGTATCGTCAAACGCAAACGCAAAACCAAGCAGTTTCCTATCTTGACAGAACCTGCACTACCTTAACTTGTGACCGATGGGCGCAGACATGTCCTTGAGCGGATGTTGGAGCGCGGACTGAGTCGTGATGTGGTTTTGGATATTGCGTCAAATAGCGAAGTCATCGAAGATTATTCCGCTGACCGCCCAACGCCGACAGCATTATTACTTGGTTGGGATAAGAAACGCCCCATTCACGTTGCCTTGTCCATTGAAGCAGATGGAGAAGTTGCCATCATCACCGCCTACGAACCAAGTTTAGATGTATTCGAGTCTGATTATCGAACTCGGAGGAAACCATGAGTACACAAAACCTTTGTCCCATTTGCGGCGGGACAAAAACGCAAGGCACAACCACTTTTACAGTTGACCTCGGTTTCGGCGTAGTTGTTGTACGGAAAGTGCCAGCCCTCATCTGTGACCAATGCGGATCAGATTGGATTGCCGATGAAACCGCCGAACGCCTTGAAAAAACTGTTAACGAAGCCCGCCAGCGTCACAGGCAAGTGGATGTGACCGCTTACATAGCCGCATAAGAATCATAAACTCGGAGAGAAAATTACTCCGAGTTTATATTTTACTTATACACCTCGCGCCGATGACCCACTTTCAAAACAATTAACTTCACAATCAATTTCGTTGCAGGATGTTCCATTTGATAGATAATTCGATAATCGCCAACACGATATTTGTAACATCCCTTCCATTCATCGCCCTGCATTGCCTGGTGTTGAATAAGTTCCACATTTTCCCCAATCCATTCCAATTTGTCGAGCAGACGCGTTCTTATTGTTGACGCAATACCCTTCAAATCTGATTGAGCTTCGGGTGTCAGGATAACTTGATATGGTTTCATCCCTCAATCTCATCGCGGAAGGACTTCAAATCCAACCCTTCGCCCGCCTGAGATTGTTTGATTGCCTTCCGCAATGAATCGGCGAATTCGGGGCGCAGTTCGCTGACAGGCTCGTCAACGCTGGTGAGCGCATCCATCAGTTGCGTCATCCATACTTCGAGACGTTTGTCCACGAGGCGTTCGACAAGAGTCTCAAACTCATTGGTAGATAATTGGTTAATTGTTTTGTTCATAAATACCTCTCAATGTCGGAATTATATCCCTGTTTTCTGTCACTCGCGTTTCCGAACAAATACAAAACGGTCCCGTTGACATTACGTCCGAGACCGTTTTTTCATCCTCCGCGCCAAACGTCCGCTTCCGTCCGTGAGTCCGTGACAGAGTCCGCTGACAACTCATCGCCTGTTCCTCTCCAAATCCGCGCACGCGGGCACCTTTTCCCCCGGGCTTCCTTACATAATCCGTTGACCGCCCTCAAATTCTGGATTAAATAGCGTAACTATTTCCACAATCAGATGTTATTCATATACAAGTGATTTTCCATCCAAAAAGTAGAACAAGGAGAGAAAAATGACCACTACAAAATATATCCGCGCAATGAGTTTTTGGGAAACCGTAGGTACAATGTACCGGTTGTACTTCAAGATCATGATTCCTGTTTTTCTTTTGAATATCGTCATTTTTTCTATAGCGGGGTCGGGTTTTCTGGTGTTCATTGGACCGATCCTGATTATTACATCCAATGTCATCCTTAGCAAACCCCTGAAGGTTTGGAGCAGTTCCTGGAAGGGCATATTTTCAGGGGCGTTTCTAAAAATAGCCGTTTCATCAATTGGCTATATGATATTAATATTAATTTTGCCCATGTTATTAATGGCAAATGGCTCTGATATGCTGGTGTTGCCTATGTTTGGGTATCTTTATATCCTCCTCCTCCCTATCTGGATATTTGTTCCTATAATCATACTGCTCGAGAAGAAAGGGCTGCGTGCCTCCGTCAAAAGATCGTTTCAAATTATACGAAAAAACTTTTCCCGCATCCTGCAAATGGATATTTTCATCGTTGTAGTTTTTACCCTTCTGGCAGTATTGTTTGCCCTACCTGGTGGCAATTTTATGAACGGCTTGTCTTTATCGCTTGGTCTATTTATTTTATCCGGGTTTTCGTGTTTACCTTATGTACTTGTATATTACGAGTACCGCGCCCGTTACGAAGGCTACAGTGAGGAACTCCTCGCCCAGGAAATGGGCTACCAGCCCATGGAAGAAATGATGAGCGTGTAGACAGACAGAAAAACACTTTATTCCGACAAGGAGAGAAATGTCCACTACAAAATATATCCGCCCGATGTGTTTCGACGAAACCTTGGGTTCCATGTTTAGGTTATATTGGAAGATTCTCTTTCCGATCCTAATATTGAATATTATTATCGTTGCCATGGCATGGTGGGTATTGCCATTAGGCGCGTTCGTGGGGCCTATCTTAATAATGACGTCCAATGCGATCCTTGGAAAGCCTTTGAAAATCTGGGACAGCTTTCTGAAAGGAGTATTCTCTGCATCTTTCTTAAAGATAGCCCTTGTGTCGATTGGATATTTTGTATTAATATACATTGTAAACATACAAATATCCACGCTAGATTATGAGCGTAGTTTCGGGGATGTTAATTACAATGTGCTGGATTACGGCAAGTTAAGTTATTTATATACGACCCTTAGTCCCCTCTGGATCTTTATTCCCATGATCATGCTTCTTGAGAAGAAAGGCCTGCGTGCCTCCATAAAAAGGTCATTCCAAATTCTCAGAAAAAACTTTTTCCGTATTATTCAAATGGATATCTTCATTAATATATGTATTGCCATCGTGGCATATTTATTCGAGAAGCTTTATTGGTCTAACGCAGGTAATCCTTCGGCGTGGTATGTGTTTTATTCGTACTATTATGGTGACCCAGCATACATGGCATTATTGCTGCTCTTTCTTACTGGGTTTGCCTCTTTGCCCTATGTGTTTGTGTATTATGAATACCGCGCCCGCTACGAGGATTACAGTGAAGAATTGCTTGCCCAAGAGATGGGCTACCAGCCCATGGAAGAAATGATGAACGTGTAAACAAACAGAAAGACACTTTATTCCGACAAGGAGAGAAATGTCCACTATAAAATATATTCGCGCGATGAGCTTTTGGGAAACCGTAGGTACGATGCATCAACTGTATTTTAAGATGATATTTCCAATCATTATTTTGAATATAGCTGTTTTTGCCTTTACATTAGGTGTCGGGGTATTGTCAGGGGCATTTGTCGGTCCTGTGTTGATGATGACATCAAACGTGATTCTGGAACGTCCTGTAAATTTTTGGCAAAGTGTAAAGAGAGGATTATCTCCAGGGTTGTTCTTCAAAACCGCTATTGTGTCGCTGGTTTACGCTGCCATTCTTTTGCTTCCAGTGGGTGCATTGGATGGATATTTTGCCGGGCTTTCGCGGAGTTTAAGCGACAATGAGGTCGCATATTTCTTCTTTGTAACTGTTATAGGCTCCTTCTTGTTACCAATCGGTTTTCTCTTTATATATCTCCTCTTACTACCAATTTGGGTTTTTATACCCATGATCATGCTTCTCGAGAAGAATGGGCTGCGTTCTTCCATCAAACGATCCTTCCAAATTCTCAGCAAGAACTTTCGCCGAACCCTTCAAGTGGACATTTTTATCACAGTAGTTTTTACTGTGTTGGCATCTATAACTGTTCTCGCGTCCGGATTTAATCTAGCAGATGTTGGAGGAGATATTTTGTGGGAAATCATATATTTTGTCGTATCGATAGCTTGTATTACCGGTATTAATTCTTTTCCTTATGTATTTGTCTATTACGAGTACCGCGCCCGTTACGAAGGCTACAGTGAGGAACTCCTCGCCCAGGAAATGGGCTACCAGCCCATGGAAGAAATGATGAGCGTGTAAGTAATCTAACCAAACAAAAAAGGTGATCCGCGTGCATCACCTTTTTTGTTGCCTGTTCTCATCCCAATTGCTTCTCGAGTTTGCCGGCATTTTCAAGGTCTGGCATTTCCAGGTCTCTGAAAATATCCAGCGCGTCGGGTAAATACTCTTTGGCTTTGGCTTTATCGCCAGCCTGAAAATATAAAAACGCCAGTTTGAACAGCAGTCTCCCCTGATTCGAGCGCGCCCCAAAAGTCCGGTACGCTTCGAGACTATCGTTGTAGTAATTCACCGCCAGTTGACGCTGCTCCGCCTGCTTTTTTCCCGAAGCCTCCTGCGCCATACGCTGGTAAACCGTCCCAAAGTTGGTGTATGTATTGGCGGCTCCAAACTGGTCGCCGATGCTCTTCTTGATCTCCAGACTCTTCTGGTAATACTCCAGCGCCTTGCTCAGATTTTCCTGATCCGAATAAACATTACCCAGGTTATTTAACGTCAGCGCCAGTTCGGAGGGCGTCCCCACTTTTTTCAATCCATTCAGCGCATCGTTGAACGAACGCTCGGCGCGGCTAAAGTCTTTTTTGCTTCTGTGCACATTCCCTAGATTGTTGGAAAGTTTTGCGCGTTCGCGTTCCCGTTGAAGTTTCTGCCACATTTTCTGCGCCTGTTCAAAGGACTTGATTGCCTCATCATATTTTCCGGCGGCGGCGTAGATCACACCCAACTGTCCCTGTACGCGCGCGCTGAGTTCGTCATCCAGCGTTTTCCCCATCAAAGTATGCAGTTTTGCGCTTGCCGATTCTGCATTGCCTTCGGAGAATTCCAAAGCCGCTTCGTAATAGACCAGCATATCCTTGTAACGCTCATCCAGCGTGGCTTTATCGATCTCATTTGCAAACTTGAGCAGGATGGCCGCCTCGCCGTACATAAACAAGCGCTGGGCGCTTTGGAATAACTTCCCGAACAGGTCAAATCCGCGCGCCACATCCACTTGCAGCAAATAGTACAGGTTTTCGCGCAGCGCAGTCACCTGCTCCGCTTGTAAATTAACCCAGATCATTTCATCGATCGCGTTCGTCAAAGGCAGCTGTTTGTCAAAGTAGGCGTGCGCGCGGCGGTTGATCTCCGCGTAAAGTTCGGGGTTTTCATTCTGCATCTGTGCCCGCAAATTACGCTGTACTTCTTCACGATAAGCATAATTTCCATACCCGAATCTTTGCACGAAAGCCCAGCTACTGATCGTGTTGAGGATCTCCGCCGCCCGCTCTGGCTTCAACTCCGCGTTTGCGATCACGCTGATCAGATCCGCGTTGAACCAGCGCAGCACCGCACAGCGGCGCGCAACATCGGCGACATCCGCGCTTTGCCGCCCCAGCAGCGAATCAAGCATGCTCGCTGTCGAGTCCTTGCCCTCTGATTTCAGGCGCTTCAATCTTTCCTGACTGCGGCGGAAAGCGTTCTCGCTTCGTTCCGCTTCTTCAGCAGTCGACTGAACCGGTTTGGGCGATTCCTGTACTTCGACCACATCAGTTTTTGCCGGTGCTTCTTCGCGCGTTAACACCTCTGCAACAGCGGTCACTTCCCCGATATTGGAAATCGCTTCCGGCTGGACTATTTCGGTTTTAATATCATCAACACGCGGAGTTTCCTCAGCCGCCGGTTTGATCTCGAAAGCCACTTGCGCTTCTTCCGCGACGGGCAGAATTGTTTCCGCTTCCTGAATAGAATCTTCGCCCGGTTTTTCTTCCAAAACAACAACCTCAGGCGCTGCAACTATTTCGGCCTCAACCTCTTCAACACGCGGAGTTTCCTCAGCCGCCGGTTTAATCTCGGAAGCCACTTGCGCTTCTTCCGCGACGGGCGGAACTGTTTCCGTTTCCTGAATAGAATCTTCGCCCGGTTTTTCTTCCAACACAACAGCCACAGGCGCTGCAACTATTTCGACTTCAACATCTTCAACGCGCGGAGTTTCCTCAGCCGCCGGTTTGACCTCGGAAGCCACTTGCGCTTCTTCCGCGACGGGCGGAATTGTTTCCGCTTCCTGAATAGAATCTTCGCCCGGTTTTTCTTCCAATAAAACAACTACAGGTGCTTCTTCAACCTGTTCTATGTTATCGCTCACCTGCGCTTCGACATCACTTTTATTCTCAACAGGCTGCTGTTCGACTGCAACAGGTTCTGCCTTGATAGATTCTGCGGCGGAGAGGTTGATGGCAACCACATCCGCTATCTCTATCTGTACCTGTATGTTTTGCTCAAATATCTCCGAGGCTCTTTCATCAAGCTCAGCAATGATATTTTCGGTGTACTCATAAACTCTCGCTGGAATCCCCTGAGTTTCTTCAATGCATACTCTCGCGGCCTCAACAATAATATTCTCCGGTATCCGGCGCGCGCGGAAGTAATCAATAACATGTTCCTCAGCCAATGGTTTTAGTTCTACTTTAAAAGTGACCGAGCGGAGTTTGGCTTCCATGTTCGGGGCGTTGAAATAAGTCACCACCGGTAAAACGCCAAAGCCTTTCAAGACGCGAACTTTATCCAGCAGGTAGTCGATCCATGTTCTTGTTTTGGCTGGACAATACTCATGATCCAAGCCCTCAAAGAAAAATACGGCGGGTTGTTTCTCGACGAACTGCCCGATCGCTTTGATAAACGACTCGGTCAGCGCGTTTTGCGCTCCCAGCGGATCGAGCGCGGCGCGGGTGGATACGTTGATCGTATTATTCTTAATCTCCACCTTCGAGCCTGCGATCAAATCACCGGAAACATTTACGCTGTCGGAGGTAACGCTAACGCCCGCTTCCTGGCCGCGCACATTAACGTTTAATTCGGGAATATCCAATTCAGATGAAAACCATTGTTTATCCAATTGGGTCCAGCTCTTAAAAGATTCAGGACCCAGTTTTTGCACGATCTCGCGCAGGATGTCGATTGTGTTATTGTATATTCCGGCCTCAAAATTAATGCGCGAGTAGGCGGTCTTCATCCGCAGGCATTCGAATTCCAGCCGGTCCAGCAGCATGGTCTTCCCGATGCCGGCATGCCCATAAAAGGCAATGATGCGTTTGTGCGCGTCGCGGTCTTCATAACGCTTATCGACCAACTCTTGAAACTGATTTGTTTCAACTGTCCGGCCGACAAATTCTTCCAGATGAACAAAGCTGTCGGAAATATTTTGGATATCGTTCATTGTGAGCATAAGATTAAACCCTTCTATAAGTGAATCATGCGCAATAGATCTTGTACTTAATCAAGAAGATTTTGAATTTCGAGAGGAACATTCAAATCAGGCGATCTCAAAAGATCGGCAACGCTGGCGTAGATTTCCTCGGTGTTTTGCATCAACATCTTCAGCGAATTTTTCAGTTTCTTTTCATTGAAACCGTCCCCCTTGGCTGCTTCTTTTTCAATATCCTTGACGAATAACTTAAGATAGGATTTATCCATATCAGGATCTTCCGGCAGCCTATCGATCTGCTGAATGATCTTTTCGAACCCTTCTTTGACAAGGTTGGCCTTCTTCGCTTCGCCGCCGTATATGGTCTTGTTCCCCGTAAACACATCGCCGCCTACATTTACATTCTTGCCCTGAATATTAATACCGCCTGATACCTTGGTGCCCTGTATATTGCTGCTGTCCGAAGAAGTCGCCGGAGCAGACACCGGTTTTTCAGGTTGCTTTTTTTCTGGTGTTGAGGGCATAGCCATACTACTGGATACTTCCTCATTCTTTGCCGTACGACCCAATTCAGCAACCGGCCCCGCTGCTTTTTCTTCCATCTGTTTGACAATAGCGTTATATAGATCGCTAAACTCCGAATCCTTGTGCATATCCGGTGTAAGCGTGTTCATGTCTTTCAGAATGCTGGTCATCCCGGATATTTTGTCCCGGATGCGGTCATATTGATCCATGTCATCTCGTATGCCCTGCAAGTTCGCCGGGTCGAGTTTTTTCATTGCCTTTGCCAGTTCCGCCCTTTTTGCCTCCCAATGTTTCACGTACTCGATCCGTTTGAGCGGATCGTAGATATTGGCGTCACTAAGAACGATTGGAAAAACACGATCATAGAATTGTTTGTTTTCGGCAATTTCAACCAGTTCAAACATGCAATTGGGCGAACGTAAATACTTGTCGCTGATGACCAGAATTATGCAATCTCCCCGCCCAATACGTTCCATGAATTCCTTGATGGAACCCTTATATCCAAGATCACGCTTGTCGCGAATGATCTTGATTCCGCGCTTCTGCAGCGCCTCATCAATCTGGTTGACAACGTCTTCTCTCTCGCCACCCCATGCATATGAAATAAAAACGGCATGCTCATATTCTTCCATTTAATATCTCCTTATGTATTTTCCCGCTGCTTGATGCTCAGCGTGCTATTAAAGTTGATTATATCCTTTCAAGACCAACAATGTCAACTTACTGCAGTATTCCAAAAATAGCGCCTATTGCCCGCCTTTTTCCCGCCACCCCATCAGCTCTGACAACGCCTGACTCGGCGTCGCATCACCTCTACGGCCTGAATTCCAGGTTACGATCAGATCCTTTTTTGCGCGGGTGATGCCCACGTATAACAAGCGCAGACGTTCCTTCACATAACCTGTGCGTGATTGCATCGTCGCCGCACCTTCTTCGTACCAATCATATTCGCTGTTTGATATCAACGCGCGCAACTGCGCCAATGCTTCGGCTTCCAAATTTAATCCGCCGCGCACGAACCATTTTTCCGAAATAAAATTATCGCCGGGCATGTTCGAGGGGAAGTCATAATTATTGACTGACATGATATACACGCGATCCCACTCCAGACCTTTGGCTTTGTGCATCGTCGTCACCACCACTTTGCCGCGATGACGTTCCGGATCAAAACCCGAATCATCCGCCGCGAATCCGATGAAGCGCCGTTCGTTTTTTGCGATGACCGCGAGTTCAGAGGTCAACTCCGGCAGCCGCCAATCGTGATGATCGTTCGCGGTTTGTCGCAGCACCAGCGCGAGTTTATGCGCCAGCGCCAGATCCGCCGCGCCGCTGAAAACATCCTGCGCGAGCGTCAGCACCAATTGATCGATCGGAAGTGTGACCGCATTCAACCAGCGTTGAACATTGACGCGGAATCCCCGCAACTCTTCGATGACTTGCTCCGCTTCAGACTCCCCCAAAGTGGATAGCCAATCCGCTGACTCCCTCTCCCCTCGGGAGAGGGCTGGGGTGAGGGGCGCCACGAAATCTTCCACGTGCGCCATCTTCTTCAACAGCGTAGTGACGTGCTTCAATAACTCAGGATCACCCTCCTCAATTCCTACTTCACTATTCTCTCCTCCTTGCTCTCTCCAGTCTCTCCTGTAAACCTGATACGCCTTCGCCAACTTCCCCGCAGATTGCGGATCCGCGAGATAGGATAATAAATAATTCAACGAGCCTGCCGCCGCGCGCGTGCTGGCAGTGGATGAAATTAATTCAATCGTTTCAATGCCGCGTTTTCGCAGCACTTCATTAACTTCAATGCCGCGCTGATTGCGTGGGACAAGTACAGCGATGGTCGGCTTTTGTTCATCGGGCAGATCAGATATTGAATCCAAATAACTCTTGACCGATTTCGCCACCGCTTCCAATTCTTCTTCGGGCGTATATTTTTTGCTGACTAATTTAATGGCGTCAAAATCATTTGGCGGATTTTGCTGCGGGTCACCTTCTGGCGCAGGCGCAATATGCGGCACACTCAACGCGCCGCGCACACTTTCGTTGGGATGTGAATTCATCACCCAATCAATTAAATGATTCGCGAGGTCAATCACAGAAGGCTGTGACCTGCCCGACTCAGGCATATCCTGACTCGGATTTTCGCGGATGAACGCGCGCAGAAGTTCAGGGTCAGCGGTGGTGAAAGTCTCAAAGATGGCTTGGTTGGGATCGCCAACGCGCACCCAATTACCCTCACCCCTAGCCCCTCTCCCAATGGGAGAGGGGGATAGACTCCCTTCTCTCATTGGGAGAAGGGTTGGGGATGAGGGAGATTGTCCGCTAATTAACCCCAAAATATTTTGCTGAGTTTGACTCGAATCTTGCGCTTCATCTTCTAGGATGAATGGATAGCGGTAACGTAAGCGCTCCAAATATTCCGCGTCGTTTTGCAGGAGGGTCAATGCGAGTCGGATCAGATCATCGAAATCCACTGCGCCGCGATAGTTGATCGCGCGTTGATAATCCGCGTAGATGCTGTAGCCGAGTTCGGCGAGCGGCAACGGGGCAGGGGAATTATCGAGTTTGGCTCGCAGCATCTCGGGCGTCAGGAGGCGGTCCTTCGAGGAGCGGATAAATGCCAGCGCAAGCGAATCCACCATGTTGGGCAGATGCTCGCGGCGCAGCCAATCGCGTTTTGAGATTTCCATTGCGGGGTCGATGTATTCATCCAGCGAATGGGATGCCAGCCACGCATTGACCGACTCGCGGCGAATGAAGCCCGCCTCGCGTTCGTCGATGATGCTGAATTGATTATCCAGCCCAACGCTCGCCGGTTTCTCGCGGACAATGTCATGCGCGAGCCCATGCAGCGTGCGCACGCGATATTTATAGAGCGCCTGAATTTTATTGTCGAAAAAACTTTTGATTCGATTCTCGAAATTATCCACCGCCGAGTTGACCAGTGTGACGATGAGCACTTCCTGCTCATCCATCAACTGACCGTTGTGAATGATCTGCGCCGCGAGCGCGGAGAGAATATGAGTCTTGCCTGCGCCGGGCACAGCGGCAATGCCGAGCGCTCCGCCGGTGTAGCGGAGGATGGCTTCTTGCGAGGGACGAGGGGTAAAGGTAGGTATCATGTGTTTGGGTGTCAGGTGTCAAGTCCGCTTTAGCGGGGTTTGTAAGGATAGCACGGGTGTTTACGCCCGTGCGGTCATCGAGAGTAGAAAATTTTTGGAGACGAGATAAATATTTGTGGACATGATTATTTTCCTGTTTTCTCGGATATTATCTTTCTGCGAAACCCGCACGGCGATGAACCACCGTGCTACGCCTACGAAGCCCGCTAAAGCGGACTGGTATTTTCCATTGCTGTAATCAATGTTCCATCAGCATGATGTTTCTTTTGATTTTGAATATACCTCACAATTGCAGGTATATTTTTCTCGCCAAAGGATAACACGCCATATTCATCCTGCCAGTAAAATTCAAAATCAGGTTTGAGTACATGATTGACGTAATGCGAACAATTTCCTTTTACATCGCCAATAAATTTAGCGGGCGCAATTTTTGGCGGGATGGAAACCGCAAGATGTACATGGTCTGCGATCCCGCCAAGCGCGTGAATAAATCCTTCCATGTCTTTTACCTTTGCGGCGATTGCGCGGTACAGTTCAGGCTCAAGGGCGGAATCAATTAATGGCAAACGATTTTTTGTGCTCCAAACAAAGTGATAATAAAGTTTCCAGTATGGCATGAAATCACCCGATGTTTCGACATTTTATACTGTCATCATTGATCATATATAACGAAATGCTCTTGTTGGCGGTCTCCAAACAAAGTGAATAATGCTCTGTAAAAAGGCCTTTTACGGCAATGGCGTCATTCGTATTCGATTATCTTCTATCACCGAAAAATGACCAACCCAATCTGTACGGCTGGCAATGGCTTGAACAGTTACTTGCGCCACATGTTGTGAAGATGGGGCGGAAATACGAAATAAAATCACCCCGCTGGTTGCCGGTAATTTGGAACGAAATGCCAATTCCCCAATATCCTTGTCGAATGTGATCAGAATGCGTCCTTCATTTTGCCCACGCTCAAGAACTTGTTTGTCATTGATGCCGCGAGCATCTTCTCGTATCCATGCGATATCATGTCCGTTTTCACGCAGGGCCAACACAGCATCAAGCGGGAAGTTTTCGTTTGCGAGAAGACGCATGGTTGTTAAGCCCGTGTAAATTCAAACGGGTAGATTTTTTCAGCCTTGAGAATACTTGTGGCATATTTCAGGCAGGCTGTAATATCATCGTGGGATATGCCCGGATAGTTTCGCAGAATTTCGCTTTCGGGCCAGTCTTGTGACAGCAAATCTACGATGAATTCCACTGCTAGTCGTGTACCTTTAATAACGGGTTTCCCAACCAGAATACTGGGATCTACAACAATTCTCTCTTGCCAGTCCATACGTTACTCCTTTCCTTTGATAGCTAATTATAACCATATCTTATGGAACGTCTTCCACAACTTGCGAAGATTAAGAGTTCATCGTTTTATGGCAGGAAGCAGGTGGAGATGTGAAAATATAGAACGCCTAGTTCTTCTTCAACTTGATCTTTCGCGCACTCATCAAACTGTTGATAATCCTGTCAAATTCCTCATGACTGTCATAGTTGATCATATATAACGAAATGCCTTTGGTGGGAGTATCCAACCTGAGGTTGTCGTAGGCGGTGATGTCTTTGTATTCGATAATAAAGTCAGGCAGGAGATAGCGCTTGACGGTGATCCGCTCGCCAAAGCGCACTTCCCTGAATACGCGGAATGGCAGCGAGAATGCCATAATGCCAAACACAACAGTCAGAAATCCCTGCGGCATGTAAGAGCGGGTCACGATCACTTGATAGAGAAAGTATCCGAACAACCCCACCCAGACCGGATAGATGATCATGGCAAATCTCATGCTGCCATTGTATTTTGGCTTGTAGATGGTTTCGGGTTTTATGTTTGTCATTTCACCTCACGTGGCGGCTATAAAAAGTAACAGAGCGTCCCCACACGCTCTGTGTATAACTTAACTTTATTTCACTGGATCTCCAGTATGAATTTCACTACTTCGCCCAACCGAGACTAATGCGTCCGCGCTCGATCTCGATCTTTTGGATTTCCACATCGATGATATCGCCGACCTTGAGCACTGTTCCGCGCGGAATTTGCGAGATGTGCAAGAGTCCATCCTGCTTCACGCCGATATCCACGAACGCGCCGAAATCGATCACGTTGCGGACAGTGCCTTTCATCTGCATACCGGTCAGTAAGTCTTCGGCTTTCAAAACATCCGAGCGCAAAATGGGAGTCTGCGCATCCGCGCGCGGATCTCTGCCGGGGCGCACAAGTTGTTCGAGCACATCTTTCAAT
The DNA here is from genome assembly GCA_009885525.1 of Anaerolineaceae bacterium. Taxonomy (GTDB): domain Bacteria; phylum Chloroflexota; class Anaerolineae; order Anaerolineales; family Villigracilaceae; genus Villigracilis. The sequence continues at coordinate 13,042 of VFKN01000047.1, forward strand.
GTGGGAACGCCGCAGTTTAATTCCTTTGCTAATTCTTCAACAGAAGTTTTCGATGTGAGCGCTTCAATCGCGCTGGCTCTTTCTTTCAGCGGAGATTTTTTCGACATGCCCATGCGCTCAAGAACGGCTTCTGCGATTTCATACGATTCAGGATGAATGGCAGTCGCATCCAGCGGATTCGCGCCGTCGCGGATGCGCAAAAATCCTGCGGCTTGTTCGAATGCTTTGGGACCGAGTCCCGTTACTTTTTTCAACGCCGCACGGGATTTAAACGGGCCATTCGCATCGCGATGCGCGACGATGTTATTCGCGAGTTTGGGACCAATGCCCACCACGTGAGTCAGCAGCGCGGGGCTGGCGGTGTTCACATCCGCGCCGACGTGGTTGACCACGCTTTCGACAACTCCATCCAGTGCGTGATTCAACGCGGTCTGATCTACATCATGTTGATACATACCCACGCCGATGGATTTCGGGTCAATCTTGACCAACTCCGCGAGCGGATCTTGCGCGCGGCGCGCGATGGATACTGCGCCGCGAATCGTGACATCGAGATCAGGAAACTCAGCGCGCGCAAGTGCCGAAGCGGAATACACAGACGCACCGGCTTCGTTCACAATCAGATATTTAGTGGGCTGGTGGTTGAGTAGCCCCGCATGTTTTTCGCGGGGCGTATCGAAACCACGAATAACTTCCGCCGCTAGTTTTTCAGTCTCACGTGAAGCCGTGCCATTGCCAATCGTAATCAGCGTGATGTGATGACGGTTGATCATATCCTGCAAAGTATTGATTGAGCCTTTCCAATCATTCTTCGGCTCGTGCGGGTAGATCGTGCCGGTGTCGAGCAATTTGCCGGTTGCATCCACCACAGCGACTTTGCAGCCGGTGCGAAAACCCGGGTCAATGCCGAGTGCGACTTGATTTGCCAAAGGCGGCTGACTGAGCAGCGCGCGCAGATTGGTTGCGAAAACTTGAATGGCGTGATTATCCGCGCCTTCACCTTTTTCGCGGCGCACATCACGTTCGATGGCGGGTAGTAATAATCTTTCGGCGCAATCTTGGATCGCGAGCGCGAGTTGATCGGCAAACGGACTGACGATATCCTGCTCAAATTCAGATTCGATCGCATCGAGCCAATCACGTTCAGGAATTTCCACGCGCGCGCGCAGCACGCCTTCTTTTTCGCCACGTGTGACTGCAAGAATTTGATGCGGCAGCAAACGATCTACACGTGACGAGAAATCGTAGTAACTTTCATACACGCGTTTTTCATCGGCGGCATCTTTAATTTTTTCAGCATGCACAGTTGAGGATTTCAACGCCTTGCTACGCAGCGTACTGCGGACATTGGCGTTATCGCTGATCACTTCCGCGACAATATCGCGCGCGCCTTGCAGCGCTTCTTCGATGGTCGTGACTTGATCATTAAGGAATTTTTGCGCGAATTCTTCGGGCGAGCCGAAATCCTGTTTGAGGATTAAATCAGCAAGCGGTTCGAGTCCCTTTTCGCGGGCGACCATCGCGCGCGTGCGGCGTTTCTTTTTATACGGCGCGTAAAGATCTTCGAGCGCGGTCATCGTCACTGCGGACGTGATCGCGTCGCGCAATTCATCCGTGAGTTTGCCCTGCTCCTCGATGGAGGAAAGAATCGCGGCGCGGCGGTCGTCCAGCGCGCGCAAGCGAATGAGTTCATCGGCAATGATGCGGATCTGTTCATCGTCGAGCGAGCCGGTCATTTCCTTGCGGTAACGGGCAATAAAAGGGACAGTGTTGTCCTCGTCCAAAAGTTTGATGGTCGCCGCAACTTGCGACGGCTTGACATTGAGTTGTTTGGCGATCTGGTCTGCGTGAGTCATGCGGCGATTTTACCATTTATATAGGTGGCGCGACATTTATGTCGCAGGCCTGGGCTGGCGACATAAATGTCGCGTTACAAGGTTATAATTTTCAGTAACTATGAACCCGCGCTTATCGAACATCATCGAAAATTTGCTTCAACGCCAAAGTAAAATCACCGCCGTGAATCTGGCGGTGGGCGAGTTGATTCCATTTCATGCAGAACAATGGCGCAAACTCACTCAAAACACAGCGCTGGCTTCATCCGCGCTGCACATTCGCGTGATCCGCGCCGAGCAGCAATGCATGACTTGTTTTCAAAAATATCATCCCGAAAATCTTGATACCAACTGCCCATATTGTAAAAGCGTCGGCGCAAAGATTATTGCGGGTGAAGAATTTTATTTGGAATCAGTGGAGGAAGAAAATGAATAAACGCCCCCTGATCTGGATCGGACTTGCGCTGCTGATGCTCGCCTGCAATATGGGAATCACCGCGCCGACTCCGTCCACCAATTTGTTCGCCACACTCGCGGCTTCGACTCCGGGCGGAACGAATCCGACGCCTCTCGGCGGTGCGACGCCCACGTCCGCGTTTAATTTCGACACCCCGGCGCCGAGCACATCCACGCCGTTCACGCCCGCGTTGACATCCTCCGAAGTCAATCCGCCGACGGGCAAAATTGTGTTCACCTGTCAGACATTTAAGTTGCCGGAAAGCGACCAGATTTGCATCATCAACGCGGATGGCTCAGGGTTTCGGCGTTTGACCACTGATGACAATAAGCGGCATTATTATCCTTCTCTCGCGCCCGATGGCAGAAGCGTGGTTTATGCCGCGTTGACCGAAAAGAAAAATTTTGATATCTACGAAATAAATCTTGCGTCAGGCGGCGTGACGCAGTTGACCGAAAAATTCGGCGACCTCAACGCGCCCGAGATTTCACCCGATGGTAAACTCATCATCTTCAGGCGATTCAATCCAAACTTGAAAATGGAAGTGATGTACACCATGGATCGCGACGGTGAAAACATCGCCCGCTTTTCGCGTATCGGCGGTTGGCAGCCGACTTGGTCGCCGGATGGGCAATCCGTTTTGTTCGCATCCAATGAGGATGGTCCCATTCAGTTGTATTCGAGTTTTTTGAATGATAAGAATTTGCATCGTGTCAGCAGCCTGCCCGCCATTCGCGGCTGGAGCGATTGGTCGCCGGATGGAAAAACCATCCTCACCGATTCTGGCGATCCGTGGCATCACGAGGTTTACATCATGAGCGTGGATGGTTCCGGCGCGCGGGTTTTACCTCCCGCAGATGGAAACGCGCAAGAGCCTTCATTCTCACCTGACGGCAAGTGGATCGTATTCACAGCCTATTACGATCATTCTGGTGAAGAGAACGGCTGCGAGATTTACATCCTCCGCGTAGATGGCACTGATTTGCGCCGCCTGACCAATAACGACTATTGTGATTATCAGCCGCGTTGGGGACCGTAATCAACGTCATTGCGAGGAGCGCTCTTGTTTTTTGCGACGAAGCAATCTCCTCATGAATACAGAGATTGCTTCGCCTCCAAAAAGCAAGAGCGGCGGCTCGCAATGACATATAAAAAAATGGAGAAACATAATGAGTTTTCTATCTAATCTGTTTGGACCTTCCGTGCCCAAACTTACCGCAACCGAGTTAAATGAGAAATTGAAATTTGGAAAACATCCGTTTGTAGTGGATGTGCGCCAGCCCGATGAATTTCGTAATGGGCATATCGCCAGCGCAAAATTGATTCCGCTCAATGAGTTGCGTAAACGCATGGACGAAATTCCCAAGGGGCGCGAGATCGTTTGCGTGTGTGCTTCGGGTAATCGCAGCGCTGCTGCTGCTGCAAAGGTTTTGATCAAAGAAGGCTATACCGTTTTCGATATGCAAGGCGGAATGACTGCATGGAAACATGCGAAACTGCCTGTGCAAAAATAAAAATTGTCATGAGATAAAAAATATCCATAGATTGCGCAGATTTCACAGATTTTAAAATTAAATCTGCGTAATCTGTGAAATCTGTGGATGAATATTTTAATTAATCACCTTACGCAAAATGATATGTCATTGCGAGGACGCCCTTGTTCTTTGTCCGACACTTGCACCGCGCTGCGGATGCAGTGCAGGTGAGCAATCCGCTCTTGCCTGTCCAAGATTGCTTCGCCGCAAAACCAAGAGCGCGGCTCGCAATGACATCCACTTTTAGTAAAACTGCGTAAGGTGAGTTAATTAATCTACTGACCCAGCAGGTTGGAGATCTTTCAAATTCAATTGATAGGTTATGCGCCCGTTGAACTCGTTCGGCTCGTAGGTGAAAAGTACATCTACACGCGCGGGCATTTTCTTTTGCCACGCGCCGAGTTTGAAACCGATGGCGTCGTGGGTGTAGCCGCTTTCATCTTCGAGTAATAATTTCAAGTGCTTTGCATCCGCGCCGACTGTGCGCGCGTTTTTTACTTTGACATTGCGCGCTATAAAAGTCGGGTTTGGATTTCCATATCCCGTGGGTTCTAAAAATCTCAATGCTTTTTCGTGTAACTCTGCGCGCATGTCAACGAGTGAAACTTCTGCGTCAGCGGTGAGTGTGGCGCGCAAATCTTTTTGCGAAAGTTGATCTTTGGCGATGGATTTTAATCTCGCAACCAACGCGGATAAATTTTCGTTCTTCACCGTGAAGCCCGCCGCCGCGGCGTGACCTCCGTGACGGACGAGCAAGTCCGCGCATTGATCGAGCGCGTCGGTGATGTGGAATTCGGGGATCGAGCGGCATGATCCGCGTGTTTCATCCGCGCCTTTGGAGGCGACGATGGCGGGGCGGTAGTGCGTTTCGGTTAGGCGGGATGCGGCGAGTCCGATCACACCCGAGTTGAAATCTTCGTGCGCGGCGAAGAGCAGATACGCGTCGGGGTCGTCGCGCATCGCGATCTCCTCCGCGGTGATTTGCATCTCGCGCGTAATATTCTGCCGCTCGCGATTTTGGATATTCAGTTCTTGCGCGAGTTGACCTGCGCGGGCAGATTCTTTTGTGGTTAGTAATTCAAACGCGGCGAGCGCTTCTTTCAATCTGCCGGCTGCATTGAGGCGCGGACCTAATGAAAAACCGATATTGCCCGCGTTGACTTTTGCCAGCGAGACATCCGCAACAGCCGCGAGCGAGAATAAGCCTTGCCGTGTGGTCTGCCGCATTTGACGCAGCCCCGCGCGCACGAGGATGCGATTCTCGCCAGTCAACGGTGCCAGGTCTGCGACTGTGCCGAGCGCGACGAGATCAAGCAAGGAATTAAGGATGGAAGATGAAGGATGAGTGATGAATAAGGCCTCGGCAATTTTATAGGCAATACCCACGCCCGCTAAATCTTTGTCGGGATAAATATCGCCTTTTTGTTTCGGGTTGATGACCGCGAGCGCGGGGGGCAGGTCACCTTCGGCGGGGTGGTGGTGATCGCTGATGATGAGATCGAGTCCAATATTGCGCGCGTGCTGCGCTTCGGCGGGGGAGCGAATTCCGCAGTCGACTGTAATGACGAGCTTGATCCCATTCGTTTTAAGTTCATCAAGCGCGTTGTTATTTAATCCGTAGCCTTCTTCAAATCGGTTGGGAATGTATCCGCGCACATCGGCGTTGAGAAATTGAAACGCTTCCACCAGTAAAGCCGTGGAGGTGACTCCATCCACGTCATAATCTCCGTAAATGGCGATGGGTTCGTGATGTTCGATGGCGTGCTGGATGCGATCCACTGCGGCACGCATGTCCGTCATTTGAAAGGGATCAGTGTTGAAATTTGGCTTGGCGTTGAGGTAGGCGCGCGCCTCGGCATCGGTTGGATAGCCGCGATTGAAGAGAATTTGTCTTAAAACACCGGGGAATTTTCCCAGCGCGACATCCGCTTCGGGGGTGATTACTGGCTGGATAAACCAGCGTTTTTGGGTGTGTGTGTCATGTGTCATAGTAAAATTGTGATGTACAGAGTATAAGCGTTGATGGAAACACTTGGAAGGGTGTTGTATAATCTGGTTAATAAAACATAGGAGTGAAATATGAAGCCGCTTGCGCCTGATGAAAAACTTGTTCCGGTTATGATCTATACTCATAATATGCTTGTACACGGGGAGTATGTAGCAAAAGAAAATGTGCGGGTGAGCATCCTGCTGCGCACGCAGGGCGTTCCGAATTACCTTCACGTTCATAATGCGCATGCAATTGTGTTTGGCGGTACGCCGCCCAAAACACTTTCGTTTAGCGAGATGTTTGTTCCCACCCCGAGTGCGATTGCATTTCATATTGTCCCGCCCGTGCAGGATATTATGGATTACGATACTTCGGAGGCTAATCGCATTATGCAGCCAATGGATTTAATTGTGGGAACTTTCCTATTCAAGGGCCATATGCGCGTCTCTTCGCAAACCGAGGTGAATGTAAGTTTGGAAGTGATGCGCACTTCGTGGCTGTCTATTTATGACACACAAATCACAAACCCGTATTTGCCACAATTCAATCTCACTGTGCCGTTGTTGGTGATCAGTCCTACGCAGGTTAGCATATCTTTGACGTGATTGCTGTGGCTCTGCGTTGAATTTTTTTTGTATTCAATAGACGTTATCGGTAATAAGGTTTTGGAGTGGAAAACGGCTGTTTTCAAGGCTGTTTTGTAATTCAATTTCTTAATTCCGATAACGTCTAATATGTTCGCATATATTCTTGTTGACTTGTTGACTTGTTGACATATAAACATAAAAAACTCCGAGTTCTAAATAGACTCGGAGTTTTTTCTTTCATGTTATATCTTTTGCCAGCGCTTGTTGTAATATGATCTCAACAACGCAATTGAATACTTCGGGCAAAACGGCGATTTGCGCGCGCTGTTCAGATGCGTGGTGATTAAAGATTCCGCGCGCGCCAATCGCGATTCAACACTGGCGGGCGCGGAATCCATACGAATGGCGGCGACCTCAATCTGGCGCGTCATTTCTCATCCCAAACATACACAAGATTGCGCCCGGCTTGTTTCGCTTCATACAACGCGGCATCGGCAATTTTGACAATCTCATTCATGTTATTGCCATGTTTCGGGTAAAACGCAACTCCTATGGAAATGGATGCGCGCAGTTCAGATCCGTCAAAGTCTATGCGTAAGTTGTTGAAATCATGGCGTATCTTTTCCGCACGGTGTTGCGCATCAACTTCATTTGAGCCTAGCATGATGATGATAAATTCCTCGCCGCCATAGCGGCAGGCGATATCGCCCTGACGGACGCTTTTACGCAATAGACTGCCCAGGGTGATCAATATTTCGTCCCCGGCTTGATGACCATACGTGTCGTTGAAATTCTTAAAATGATCAATGTCTATCATCATAACGCTGACCGGGGAATGTTCGCGTTTGGCGCGTGAGAGTTCGCGTTCCATTGTGTCGTGAAGATATCGGCGGTTGTACAAACCTGTCAGCGGGTCGCGGATGGCCTGTTCGCGCAAGTAATCTCGAAGTATTTTGATCTGCCCCAATTGTTCCTCAAGAAGTTTGTTGGCTTCTTTTAATTTCTCTTCCGCCCGCTTGCGCTCGGTGATGTCTTCCACAAAACCTTCATAATATAGTACGACGCCATTTGTGTCGCGTATGATGCGGGCGCTTGTTTTTGTCCAAATAAGGCTGCCGTCTTTATGACGATTCTTCGCTTCGAATTGCTTGACCATCCCGGTCTGTTCCAAAGCGCGAATAAATTCGATGCGGCGATCGGGGTCGGCGTGGATGCGGGTGGGAATATTATCTCCGATGGAGGCGATCATCTCCTCGGGTGTTTCATAGCCAAAGATGTGCGCCATGGCTGCGTTGACGCTGATGAAGTGCCCATCAGGTGCGCTTTGAAAGATGCCTTCAATGGCATTCTCAAAGATGTCTCGATATTTTGCTTCCGCCTGACGCAGTTGAGTTTCTGCCCGCTTGCGCTCGGTGATGTCCGTAAAGATGGTGGCAAAACGTCCGTTCATAGGAAGCGTTGTGACGATGTAAAACCAGCGATCTGTAGGCTCATGATAATATTCCGTTTGAGCCGTTTCGTTTCGCTGGGTATGTTGTTTCCACCAGCCACGAATAAATTCCGGAGTCATCCGGTAAATATCTGTGGCGCGTTTTCCAATTGCATCCTTTAATTTATAGGGTGAATGTTTTTCAAAAGCGGAATTCGCATCTATGATCATATAATCAATGGCGTCGCCGTTTTTATCGAAGATAATTTCGTTAATGGCAACACCTTCTTCCATGCTGTTAAAGAGGCCGTGATATCGTTCTTCACTTTTCAGCAGTAATTCTTCCGCCTGCTTGCGTTCGGTGATATCCTGATTGATGGATACCCAAACTCTCCCATATTGCGGGTGATCAAAGGTTGAAATATTCACATGCGACCAAAAAGCCGCGCCGTCTTTTTTGAGGTTTTGCAGATCTCCCCGCCAGGTTCCATTACGATTGAGATTTTGTGTTATTTCATGCGCAACTTCTTCGGGGCTTTTGTCAGTTGGCGCATTGATTATGCTGATATGTTTCCCGGTCAATTCTCCGGAAGCGTACCCAAAAATCCGTTCTGCCGCTGAATTGGCGTAAACGATTATGCCGTTACTGGTGCGAATCAGAAAGACGCCCTCCGCCATATTCTCGACGATCTCACGATACAGTCGAGTCTCTTCGCCTTCTTTTTTTGATTTCCTGTTCATAGGTCTTTCCTTGCAATTGACAACTGCGATTCTACTTTTTAATCAATATAAGGGTTTTTTGCTACTCCACCCTGCGCAAATAAATTCACATCCATTCTAACTGAAAACCCCACCATATCCAAGACAACCCAAGACAACCCAATAAAAATTAATTTAACCTATTAAGTGACCTTACGCAGTTTTGCTAAAAAGTTTATGTCATTGCGAGCCGCGCTTACTTCGACTGGCTCAGTACAACGCTTGCTTTTAGCGGCGAAGCAATCTCGGATAGGCAAGAGCGGATTGCTCACCTGCACTGCATCCGCAGCGCGGTGCAAGTGTCGGACAAAGAACAAGAGCGTCCTCGCAAAGACATATCATTTTGCGTAAGGTGAGCTATTAAGAAACAATGCGGTAAAAGCAAAACTCGGAGTTTTGCTTTTACCTTACCGCGCATAAAGCCAATTTAACTCGCGCAGCTTGCCCGCCAATTCGTCGTTCATGTCATGCTCGCTCATGCGCCATGACCAATTGCCGCCCAGGCGCGAGGGATAATTCATACGCGCTTCGTTGCCGAGGTTGAGGATATCCTGCATGGGGGTGACCGCCAGATTCGCAACAGAAGCCCACACGCCGCGGATCAAATCCCAGGCAAAGTCGCTGCCATCCACGCGAAAATAGCGCTGCGCAAATTCGCGTTCATACGGCTGGGCTGATTCATACCATCCGCGTGCGGTGTCGTTATCATGCGTGCCTGTATACGCAACGCAATTCTGGACATAAAGATGCGGTAGAAAGGGATTATCGGGTCCTGAGAATGCAAACTGCAAAACCTTCATGTTCGGCAGGTCAAACGCTTTCAGCAGCTCGATCACATCGGGTGTGACCAAACCAAGGTCTTCGGCAATGATGGGCAACTCTTTTTCGCCCAACTCTTTTTGAATGACCCTGAAAAAATCTTTTCCGGGTCCCTTCACCCATTTGCCATTCTCGGCGGTGGCATCTCCTGCGGGAATTTCATAATAGCCTGCAAAGCCGCGAAAATGATCGAGGCGCAAAATATCAAAGATTTGCAAACAGGAATGTATGCGCGCAAGCCACCATGCGTAACCGTCTTTTTTGTGCGCTTTCCAGTCATATAGCGGATTGCCCCACAACTGCCCCGTGGCTGAAAATCCATCCGGCGGGACGCCCGCGACGACGGTTGGGTTTCCATGTTTATCTAAAAAGAATAATTCAGGATTCGCCCACACATCCGCGGAATCAAACGCGACAAAGATCGGAATATCACCGATGATATGAATCCCGCGTTCGTTTGCATACTCGCGGAGTTTGTTCCATTGACGGAAGAATAGGAATTGATAGAACTCGTAGCGCAAAACAATTTCCGCGAGTTCTTTGCGCTTTTTATCCAGCGCGGATTTTTTTCGCGTGCGCAGGGATTCATCCCAGCCGGTCCATGCACCGCCGCCGTTGGATTCTTTCAACGCCATGAAAAGCGCATAATCCTCGAGCCACGCGGTATTTTCTTTGCGGAATTTATTAAACGCGCCGGAAAAATTCTTCGGGTCAGATTGGTAGCGCGTGAACACTTTCCGCAGGAGATCTAATTTGCGCGGAATGAATTCTCCGAAGTCGACGTGAGAAGCGGGCAGTTCGCGCAGCGCATCAAAATCATCAAGGGTGAGTAATCCATCTGTAATCAATTCATCGGGGCTGAGCAGGTACGGGTTTCCCGCAAATGCAGAAAAAGATTGATAGGGCGAATCACCATAGCCGGTGGGTCCAAGCGGAAGCATCTGCCAGAACTTGCAGCCGGTGGAGGAAAGCCAGTCGACAAAACGATAGGCCTGCGGGCCAAGATCGCCGATGCCATAAGATGAGGGCAGGCTGGTTGGATGAAGTAGAATGCCGGATGAACGTTTCATGATTTGATGATGGATTGATAAAGGTCAAGATATTTTTTTGCGGAGTTTCCCCATGAGAGATCCTGCGACATACCTGCGTGCTGAATGGTTTGCCATTCGGCTTGATTCACAAATACTTTACAGGCAGATTTTATCGCTGCCATTAAAGACATGTGATGGATTTTTTCAAAGACGAATCCTGTTTTGCCGTGGGTGACGGTGTCGTTCAAGCCGCCTGCGGCGCGGACGATGGGTACGCAGCCGTAGCGCATTGCGATCATTTGCGAAAGTCCGCATGGCTCGTAACGCGAGGGCATGAGCAGCATATCCGCGCCGGCGTAAATCTGGCGCGCGAGTGAAGCATCGAAACGGGTGATGACTTTGACGCGCTCGGGGTAAATCTCTTGCAGTTTGAGCGCGGCTGCTTCGAGTTTCAAATCGCCTGTGCCTAAGATGACGGCTTGCCAGTTTAAATTCTTTAAACTTTTGAGTGCGGTAAAGGCAAGGTCAACGCCTTTTCCAACGTCCATGCGCGAGACGAGAGCCAGCAGCGGTGTTTCGATCGTGAACGGTAAGCCAAGTTTTTCCTGTAAAGCGGTTTTATTCGTCGCGCGTTTTTCAAGCGAGTCAACATCAAAGTTGCTGCTTAATGTAGAATCGGTTGCGGGGTTGAAGGAGACTGTGTCCAAGCCATTCAAAATGCCGCTTACGGTTTCGCGGCGGAGTTGCAGAAATTCATTCAATCCGCAGCCGTATTCGGGGGTGAGGATTTCATCACCGTAGGTGGGTGAGACGGCCACGATTGCGTCTGAAGCCCACATGCCTAATGGCAAAGGCATGACGCGCGCCCATTCGGGCAGGTCGGTTTGCGCAAGTTTGTAACCATAACTTTCCAATATCGCGCTAACGTCGGGTCCCATGTAGGGGAGATTGTGCAGCGTAAGGACAGAGGCAATACGGTGAGCGCCTTCCTCCCAACTTTTGGCGAGTGAGCCGTAAACACTTAACGCGGTATGCCAGTCGTTGGCGTGTACAATATTAGGAGACCAATTAATATGACGTGGAAGTTCCAATGCGGCGAGGGAGAAAAAGGTGTATTTCTCCGCGTCCAATTTTGCATTGGATGAGTAGACCGAGCCATTGGCGCGGATCGGATCGCCGTTGATAAAATACACGGGCAACCCATTAATCGAAGTTTCAAAGATTTCCGCTTGAACTTCGGTATTGCCGCGTTTGATGGGGAATATTCCCAACGGCTTGAGGTTATCCGCTTTTACAACGGGATGATAAGGCAGGACAAGGCGCACATCCAGTTGTATTTCATTGTTGGAAAGAGCGCGCAGTGCAATGGGTAAAGAACCAGCCACATCTCCCAATCCTCCTACTTTCACGAAGGGGTCGGCTTCTGCGGCGAGAAATAAAACGTTGATGGTTTTTGGCATGGGCGCAATTGTACATGAAAACTATGCGGATTTTGCTCCAAATTTTCAAAAACCAGAAAATGCGATAATTCGATCTGAAATAAAGATATAAACGATAAATTTGAAGTACTAAAAGTAACTAGGTACGATTACAATAAGGGCGAATCTTCTATGGAAATATATCCGTACTACATCGCTTATGTTGTTATTTTACTAGCGGGGTGTTTAATGGGATCCCTGCTCCTGATCCGCGTCTGGAGGTTACGAGCGGTACCGGGAGTGTATGGTTTAATTCTGTCGGTTGCATGCGCCACAGAATGGTCCCTGGCTTATGTTTTGGAAATCACCCGCACAAACCTGGCCGAAAAAATCGTATGGGCTAAACTCGAATACTTTGGTATTTCTTATATAACGCTGGGTATGTTCATTTTTACCATGTACTACAGTGGCCATGGACTTTGGCTTACCACCACACGCAAGACTCTTTTAGCGCTGCTTGCCAGCCTGTGTTTTCTGGCAGCATTAACGAACGAATGGCACCATCGAATTTGGACTGATATTCACTTTACCAATGGACTGCCTTTTGGCCCCCTTGATCTTTCTCATGGAGAATTCTTCTTTTTTGTTGTAGCCTTTCAATATGTTTTGATTACTGTTGTGACTGTATTGTTTTTTCAAATTGCCATGCATGGACAAAGCCTGTATCAAAGTCAGGCGCGGATCATGCTTACAGGCATGGCATTTCCGTGGATCGCGAATGTTATGTACATCACGGGTTTAAATCCGCTGCCGTCCCTGGATCTGACTCCCATTGCGCTGACCTTAACCAATCTATTCCTGGCAATCAGTTTTCTACGCTATCGCTTTATGGACCTGCAGCCTGTGGCTCATAATTCTGTATTCAATGCAATGGAAGACGGCGTGATTGTGCTGGACTATAAGGAACGTATTGTGGATATTAACCCGGTCGGTACGTTTATCTTCCAGAATGCTGGAAACGTGATTGGGCATGATGTCACATCCCTGCTGCCGCAATGGAGTGAGTGGCAGGCGGCAAATTTGGGCGGCGAGATTCATAAGGAGATTTCGATCGAACTGGCGGGCGAACCATTAATCTTCAAGGTGCGTACTACTTCGGTCATTGATCAAAATGGGAAGAGGAGCGGACGCGTGCTGCTCATCAACGATATTACCGAACAAAAACAGGCGCATGAACGAATGGTGGAAGCAAACCGTTTGAAGGGTCAGTTGTTGGCAAGTTTTGGGCATGACCTTCGCTCGCCGCTGGGTGCTGTCATTGGTTATGCAGAAATGATCAAAGACGGTTCTTTTGGACCAACCAGCACAGAGCAGGAAAAGGCTGCCGCAGAAATTTTAGACAGCGCGAATCAATTGCTTTCTTTTATCAATAATCTGGTCGGGCAGGCGCAGATCGAAACGGGAAAGGCGATCTTGCGCGAATATCCTTTTGATGTGGAAGAAGTGATCGGTCCTTTGCTTTCCACCTTGAATTTCCATGCACACAAAAAAGGTCTGGCGCTTGTAGAATATATTGACCCCGAATTACCGAAAAAACTGATCGGCGATCAGTTCTGGTTGCGGCAGATCGTAATGAACCTTGTGCACAACGCGGTTAAGTTCACAGAAAAAGGTTCTGTAACCGTGCGTTTTGTTGTGAAAGATGAAACGCGTTGGGCAATTCAAGTGATCGATACGGGCGTAGGCATTCCTGAAGATGCGCAAAAGCGCGTCTTTGAAGCCTTTGAACAAGTGAATAATGTACAGGTATCCAAACAAAGCGGATTTGGGTTGGGATTATCCATTGTTGCCAAGCTGGCTTCAATTATGAATGGACAAATTGAATTAAAAAGCGAGGCAGGAAAAGGCAGCATGTTTACAATTATCCTGCCAATGAAGGAATTTGTCGAACCGGAACGGGTTCATCTACCCCCAAAAATATTTTAATCCCGCAATTATTACAACCGCGCTGACTTGCCTGCTTTTTTCAAGTCACGATATCCCCACCAAACATTCCAAACACGAAAAGCCGCTTCCAATTGAATCTTAAAAGATATTTTTGATTTTCCCCAACGCCGGTCGGCGAAATAGATCGGCGTCTCTTTAATATCAAAACCAAGACAATAAGCAAGATAGGCCATCTCCACTTGAAAGACGTACCCGCTGGATTGCACGCGCTCCAACGGCATATGCAATAACGTCTCGCGCCGCCACATGCGATAACCGGTGGTCACATCGTGTATGGGGATATTCAGGATCTTGCGCGCATAAAAATTTCCAAACCCTGAAAGACTCTTGCGCCAGAAGTGCCAGTGTTCATCCACTGCTCCACCCGGAATATAACGTGAACCAAGTACAAGATCATGTGTCTCGATCAGTTTTGCCATCGTGACGAGTTCGGCGGGATTGTGGGAAAAATCCGCATCCATTTGGACAACGGCTTGGGTGCTGCCATCTAATACTTTCTGAAACCCGTTTAGATACGCGGAACGCAGCCCCATTTTTCCGGGGCGGTGCAATACCTCTACGCGTTTGGGGTGTGTGGCAGCTAATTCGTTTGCAATGCGACCCGTTCCATCAGGGCTGTTATCATCCACGACCAATATATGCAGGTCAAGTGGAAGCAAAAATAAAGCGGAGACCAGCTTGGGCAGGTTCTCCGCTTCGTTGTATGTCGGTGTCACAACCGTAATGCGCAAATCAACTCCTAGCTCTTAAGGTGTACCAACTCCGCTTTGGCTTGGTCGAGCGTGGCAAATTTTCCTTTTAAGGATGCGACTTCCGCCAATTTTGTGCCGAGGCGGTCTTTCCGCTTTGCCATTTGTTCGCGATCTTTGATCGGATAGAAATATTCCATGGATTGTTCAAGACGTGAGCGGAGTTTTTCGCTCAACGCGGCTAGGTTAGCGGGCGGTAGAACAATAATAAAATCGGTGGCTGTTAAATGCCCGAGAAAATCTTCGGGGCGGCTAACTTCGCGCATCGTGTTGACGATCATCAAACTAATGGCGCGTAATACATCATCTGAAGCGACAAAGCCATAAGCTTCGCGGAATGCATCCATGTTCTCAATGGATGTGAACAAGATCGCGACGCCGTCTTTATCCATAACTTCAGAGAGGCGTTCGTCCACCAATGCGCCTTCAGGCAGGCCCGTGACGGGGTTGGTCAGTGACCCCTGGCTTAAACGCTTTAGCGCATTGCGGACGCGCAGTCTTAATTCCTGTACGTCAAATGGCTTGGTGATGTAATCATCCGCGCCGATCTCCAGCCCTTGCAGGCGGTCTGCGCGGTCACGTTTTTCGGTGAGGAAGATAATGGGGACTTCGGCTGTACGCCGGTCACTGCGTAAGCGCCGCGCGACTTCGTAGCCGTCAATATCGGGGAGGCGGATATCCAGAATGACAAGATCGGGGTGAACGGTTTGGCAGGAGCGAACACCGTCCTCGCCCCAGTTAACCGTGAACACCTCGTAGCCCTGAACACGGAAGTATGCGTTCAACATTTCAGCCACGTCAAGGTCGTCTTCAATGATGAGTATTTTTGACTTGATGTCGGTCATGCCAGCCTTTATAAAAATTAGGAGAGCGGTTCTTTTTGCACGATGAATTCACAAACGCTGTCGCCTAGGGCGATGCACTTGGATTCGTTGACGCGGAATTCGTTGCCGCCCGAGACCCATTTGAGTGCTTCCTGTAGTAATCCCGTTGAAATAAAGCAGACGGGTTTGTCTACGCCTGTGCGTCCCCAACAGCATGGACATTTGTGAATTGTCCAGATCCACTCGGTGTCTTTTTCTTCGACGGTGGTTTCCTGATCACTGAGTTGGCTAAAGATTTTTGCGAAGGCGGGTAATCCAATGCGTAGTTTGGATTGCAACGGAAGGACGACGAAAGCCAGGTCTGCTGCGCCCGCTAATGCGCCGAAGTTACGCAACGCATCTGAGAAGGTGGCGCGTCCGGCGCGGAGGGCTAAACCGCGTCCGCCACGGGGGCCATACATATCTTCGAGGGCGGAACCAATTGCGGAGAGTTCGGAAAAATCGAAACCTTTATCGAGATTATCGGGGGGGTAATTTTCGACATAGTGATTCAACCCGGCGAGGTTCAATATCGCGTTTAAACCATTCTTGCCCATTACTTCTTCAAGGGATTTGATGGTGATCATGCCAAACTTATTGGGGTAATACAGATTGCTTTTTTGAATGGGGCTCATAGCAACTCCACTAAATCAACTTCGCCAGATCTTCAACGGCGCGGCGCATATCAAGGAAAATGAGGCCAAGTTTAGCCTGTTCACGTGCCAGCACGGTGAGAACAGCTTCTTCACCGACTGACATTAAGACAACGTACCCTTTGACGCCCTTGATATAAATCTGCTCAAGGGAACCGCGTCCTAATTCACCAGCAATGCGCTCGCCCAATGAAAGCATGGCAGCGGACATAGCCGAGACACGATCCTCTTCCACTCCTTGTGGAAGAGCAGACGCAATACTAAGACCATCCACACTAACAACAGCTGATGCTTCGATGTCAGGTGAGGATGCCTGTAGCTCGCGCAAACGATCTACCATTTGTTGCGTACGATTTTTAGACAAACCAGCCCTCCTAAGGGGATGATGTAATGCCCGATTTATTTTGGGCTTAATCTTTACTTCTCAGTCTATTTTAGAACATGGCATTCATTGTGTCAAGTTCGGTAAATTCTAGCTTTCAAAATAGTAAGCAGATTAAAACACGGCCCCTTTTCATGAAGACGATAGTTGACAAAAAAATACCCCCCGTTGTATACGAACATAATTTCTGCGCTTGACTCTTTTATGTTTACTATGGTAATATCTCGCTCCATTCGATGCGGGGTGGAGCAGTGGCAGCTCGTCGGGCTCATAACCCGAAGGTCGCAGGTTCAAGTCCTGCCCCCGCTACTACAATAA
>VFKN01000187.1 GCA_009885525.1 Anaerolineaceae bacterium
AGCAATCTCGGTATTTATGAGGAGATTGCTTCGGGCGAAAACCAAGAACGCCCTCGCAACGACATGATTTAGTTAAGGGTGAGGGAATTTATATTTTTACGAACCCTAAGCATATTTTTCAGCGATCTTTTTGACAGTTGTCAGGTTTCGCGTGGTTGCGGAATCTTTGACAATTTTCTCGATAAAATTATTCGAGAAAATGGATTTATCCATATCAAAGCGCAGGTTGTATATTTCCTTGCCTGTCGCCGCAAAATCATCCGCTGCGCTTTTAAGAGACAATAACCTTTCCCGCGTCTGTTTGTCGAGTGCTTTACGCAGGAATACCACATGCACAGTTTCATTTTCTGTGGACATAAATGGCGCATGGCTGGCAATCTTCGTGACTTCCTGCATTGTCCTCAGAAAAATCTCAACCTTAAACCCAAGTGATTTTTCGAGATGAAGTTCAATAATATTTTCCTGTAATTTTTTTTCATCCGACTCAAAGATCACATTTCCGGTATTAATATAAGTGAGTACGTTTGAAAATCCATAGGACATGAATATTTGGCGCAGGTCTTCCATTTTAATGACCTTGTGACGGCCCAGATTGATTCCGCGCAAAAAAGCAACATGCTGACTCATCCAAGGCATTTTAACAGGTGTTTGCCAAAATTGGACGTAAAAGTTAATCATTTTCTTGATCCGTGCTTTTTTTTTATAAAAGCATTAGGAAGGAGGTCTAACCTAAGGTATAATTATTTTGCCACTAGGCAGGCACAAATTCATTTCAAGGTTGAGTATGGCAGGCGCATTTTCACTTCCCAACGAATACTGGTCATTTATCCAGATCACCCCGCAAGATATTGAAAGTTTGCATAATTTTCTATTTGAACGTGAGACGCCGTTAACTGCGCGCGATCTTTCGTTTGAATTTGTGGAAGCGCGTATAAAAGCAGAACGCGTCGCCGCAGAAAATAAACAAAAATCCGGCGGCAAAAGTTTTCTTCCCAAAGAGAAATATCAAATCGGCGATGATCTTATCTTCTCGGCGTTTGATTGGAATCGCGGTAAGGTTGCCGCTGTTCGCGCAGGCGTTAACCCATCTGTCCCGATCTTTGATGTATTGACTGTCGCCATGGATGACGGTTCGGAACGCCTGTTCGCGGCAGACCTTCAAGAGCACGCCCTGAACGAAGCGCCGATTGCTATCCCTGAAAGCGAAGATATGACTCCCGCTTCTATTTTGCATGAGCATGGTAGTGAGGTCGAGATGAAACTCGAAGCCGCGTTCAATGCCGACGAAGGCTTGGTCAAAATCGCGGGGCGTTGGTTTCCACGCGCTTTGCTGGTTGATATCAATCAAGGGCAGTTAAATCTTGCTGAGGCAGTTTTGGATGTATCTGCGGGTGAACCTCTTGCCGCAGATGTATTGATCAAGGATATCGAGTTCCCCGCGGGTATTAATTCGAAGCTCGCAGAATTCTCGCTTAACTATGCCTTACAAAACGATGAGCGCTTTGATGAAGTAGGTCCTGCCGGACAGGTATTGTGGTGCCTACGCCGTCTTGAGCCCGATTTTGTGCGTGAAGTGCCGCCCTCACTGCGATACATTGAAGTTGAACATGACCGCAGTCTGCTAAGCCCGGCAATGAAGAACCTCGAAGAACAACTGGATGATGAACTGACTCCGGTTCAGAGTTCGGATTCGCAAAAGGTGATTTCCTCCGTCACGATTCCGCTTATCTACCCTCATTTACGCGCCGGGACTCTCCCCATGTCTGCACGCACGCGCAAATTATTTCCTACCGCCTATGAGTCGCCGCGTGTGCGCTTCACCCTTGTAGATGGAAAGACCAAGCAGCGTATTGCCGCCTGGGTCGTACGCGATTATGGATATGTGTACGGCTTACGTGAATGGTATAAATCGCACCAATTGATTCCCGGTTCGCTCGTACAATTACGCGCGGGTGAAAAACCCGGCGAAGTGATCGTTGAAGTCAAGAGCCAGCGTTCGGCCAAGGATTGGGTACGTACTGTCCTGATTGGCAAGGACGGCGGATTTGTCTTTGCCATGTTAAAGCAACCGATCACCGCCGAGTTCAATGACCGCATGGTGATCCATGTGCCTGACTTCAAATCGCTTGACCCCGTTTGGGAGAAGAGGCGCTCCTTTGAAGAGTTGGTGTTGTCGGTAATGCGCGAGCTGACAAAATCTAATCCGCAAGGTCATGTCCACGCGCAGGAATTATATGCAGCGGTGAACCTTGTGCGTCGTGTCCCGCCTGCGCCGCTTTTCACCTTGCTGGAGACAAATCCCATCTTCAAGCATGTTGGCGATTTACATTTCCGCTTGAGTGAGGAGGCATAATGAGTCTCTTAAAACCTTCAATTAAAACGCCATTTCATATTGATTTTGATTGGTGGAAACAAAACGAGAGTGACTGGCATGTCTTCTTGAGCTCGTTATTATGCCCCGAACATCAAGAGGCCTTCGCAAATTTTGAAGAAGGTGAAATGGTCGATTGGATCGACCCTGTTACCGCAGAAGTAAAACTGGTGGATGGAATCCAGCACGCGCTGATGAGTCATTGCGCGTTTCTGCCTGAATTCTCGAGCAACCGCACGGCCGTTGTGGAAGCTGTCTTCCGCATCTTTCTTGCGAATGGAAATGTTCCCATGTCTGCCGAAGATATCAGCAAGAAGTTAGGCAGACCCGCCGACACTATCCTGCGCACCATCTCCGGTCCGCGCGTGTATCGCGGCTTGAGACCGTATCAGGCGAATATTCCAATTACAGAAGAAACCTCGTAGGATATATATATGAATTGCTCCCGTAGCTCAATGGATAGAGCAACTGCCTTCTAAGCAGTAGGTTGTGGGTTCGAGCCCCGCCGGGAGCGCTGATAAGAAATTAATTAATAATATTTAGGAGTAACGAGATGGCTATCAAGAAACGAGCCGGTTTGATTAAATATTCGGGACAGGAACAAACTGTCGTTGGTGATGATATTGTGGTTGGGCAGAAAGCCCCTGATTTCGCTGTTCAAAAAAATGACTGGTCTATGAGCAAAGCCTTTAAAGAGACAAAGCGCAAAGTTCGCATCATTGCATCTGTTCCTTCATTGGATACAGCCACATGTGACCGTGAAACTCGCCGCTTTAATGAAGAGGCTGCGAATCTGAGCAAGGATATTGCGATTATGGTTGTCAGTATGGATCTGCCTGTTGCCCAAAAACGCTGGTGCGGCGCGGCTGGCGTTGAACAGGTGATGACCGTTTCCGATGTTAATAAAGCCGATTTTGGAAAGAAGTACGGCACGCTTATGGAAGAAGTCCGCCTTTTGCGCCGCGCCGTTTTTGTAGTGGATAAGAAACGCATTGTAAAATATGTCGCTTACATGCCGATTAATGGCGACGAACCCAATTACGAAGAAGTTTTGGCCGCAGCAAAAGAAGCATTGGGTAAGTAAAATTTTAAGGCCTGTCAGGTCTGAATGTATAAGTAATAAAATCCTACGTAAGCGTTGTCAAGGAGCAAGTATTATGCCTACAATCGTTCGTAAAACAGGCGTAGCACTTATGGAAGTTCGTCGTGAAATCCTTCATCCGGTTAGCTGGCAGGTGCGCTCCACAACTTGGAGTCCGCCCACGGATGTGTACGAAACCGATATATCCTATATTGTCCGCGTAGAGATTGCCGGGATGCGTGAAGAGGACTTTGAAGTAGCGATCGAGAATCACACCTTGCATATTTCAGGCGCTCGCCGGGATGAATCCGGGCGGCGTGCGTATCATCAAATGGAGATACGCTTCGGTAAGTTCGCAACCTCCGTTAGTCTGCCTGACCCTATCAATGTCGAGCAGTCTCGCGCGGAATATAAGGACGGGTTTTTAACCGTCACCCTCCCAAGAGAAAAGAACAATCACATCAAGGTCGAATAACAATATGCCCGCTGAACGGTGGCAAACCGGTATTCATAATTTTTTCCAATCCATTGGCGACACCGATGAAGAGCTGATCCAAAAGTTCATGTCGTCGGCGCTTTCGCGTTCCCAAAAAACTGAAGATGAAGTGAATGAGTCTGAGAACGGCGCGAAGAACGAAGAGCCGAATTTTCCCGATGTGCTGCCCATCCTGCCGTTACGCGGGGTGGTGGTATATCCGAATACGGCTGTCCCACTGACGGTGGGACAAGCGCGTTCCATCCGTCTCGTAGATGACGTGGTGGGCGGAGATAAATTGGTGGGGCTGGTCGCCGCGCTTGATCCTGAGAAGGAAACTCCCGGCCCCGGTGAGTTATATCAAGTCGGAACAATCGCTACAGTGCATCGTCTGTTGCGCGCGCCGGATGGCACGGTGCGTTTGCTTGTTCAGGGGATGAAGCGATTCCGCGTGGGGGAATTTGTGGCGGAAGAACCCTATCTCAAAGCGAAAATTCATCTGTTGCCTGAGACCGATGAGGATAATCTTGAAACCAGCGCGCTGGCACGTAATGCGCGCGACCAGTTCCAACAGATCACGCAAATGATTCCTTCGTTCCCCGAGGAATTGGCGGGTTCGATCACTTCGCTTGAAGATCCGCTTCAGACAGCATATACCATCGCAAATTTCCAGCGAATTGATTTGAAGGATGCGCAGGAAATCCTTGAACTTGATTCGGTGTATGAAAAACTTAAGAAGTTAATTGGTTTGCTTGTGCGTGAAGCCGAAGTTTTGCAGATCGGGCAGAAGATCCAAAACGAAGCGCGCGGCGAGATCGAAAAAGTGCAGCGCGAGTATTTCCTGCGCGAACAGATGAAAGCCATTCAGCGCGAGTTGGGCGACAGGGATGAGCAAGCGGTTGAGGTTGAAGAGTTTCGCAAAAAGATTGACGAAGTGAAAATGCCTGAGGAAGCGCATAAACAGGCGAAACGCGAATTGGATCGCCTCTCGCGCTTGCCGACCGCCGCCGCCGAGTATGGAGTCATTCGCACGTATTTGGATTGGCTCGTTACATTGCCGTGGTCAAAATCCACACCGGATAATCTTGAGATTGCACACGCGCGCGAAATTTTGAATAAAGATCATTACGGGCTTGAGGATGTAAAGGATCGCATTCTTGAGTTCCTTGCGATTCGTAAATTGCGTCTTGACCGTAAAGACGAAGAGAAAAAAGTTTCCGATGATATGATTCGCCGCGAGCGCGAAGGTGTGATCCTGTGCTTTGTGGGACCTCCAGGTGTGGGCAAAACATCATTGGGGCAATCCATTGCGCGCGCGATGGAGCGCAAATTTATCCGCGCTTCGCTGGGTGGTTTGCGCGACGAGGCGGAAATTCGCGGACATCGCCGCACGTATATCGGCGCGATGCCGGGGCGCATCCTGCAATCGCTGCGCCGCGTCGATTCAAAAAATCCCGTTTTTATGCTCGATGAAGTGGATAAACTCACTTACGATTTTCACGGCGACCCCGCCTCGGCATTGCTTGAAGTGCTCGACCCTGAGCAGAACAGCGAGTTCCGCGATAACTATCTTGAAGTCTCTTATGACCTGTCGCAGGTTTTCTTTATCACAACCGCAAACACACTGGAGACGATTCCGGGCGCGCTGCGTGACCGCATGGAGATCATCTTCCTTTCGGGATATACCGAAAACGAGAAGATGTCAATCGCGCGCGGTTATTTAATTCCGCGCCAGATCCGTGAGAACAGCTTGCATGACGATGAAGTTTCATTTACAGATGACGCTTTGCGAATGATTATCCGTCAATATACGCGTGAAGCCGGCGTGCGTAATTTGGAGCGTAAGATCGGCGCGGTTTGCCGCAAGGTTGGCACGAAGATCGCAGAGGAGGGCAGCAAGAAAATTGAAGTTACAATTGAATTGCTCGAAGAGTATCTTGACCATCCCATTTTCTTTGGTCCTGAAGAATTGAATAAACGCACTTCGATCCCCGGTGTTGTCCCCGGCCTCGCATGGACCTCCTTCGGCGGCGACATTTTATTTATCGAATCGACCTCCATGCCCGGTGGGCGCGGCTTTCAGGTGACCGGCTCGATCGGTAATGTGATGCAGGAATCTGCGCGTGCGGCGTTGTCTTATGTCCGCTCACATGCCGCTGAATTTAATATTTCAGATGAGTTTTTCAACAAATTCGACGTACACATGCATATTCCCTCAGGCGCGCAGCCGAAGGATGGTCCTTCCGCAGGCGTGACGATGGCAACCTCTTTGGTGTCGTTGATCTCCGGACGCAAGGTCAAACCGCAGATCGGCATGACCGGCGAGATCACCTTGCGCGGACAAGTGCTGGCGATCGGCGGTCTTAAAGAAAAAGTGTTGGCGGCGCATCGCAATGGGCTGACAACCGTTATCGTGCCGAAGCGCAACGAGCAGGATCTGGACGACGTCCCCGATGAGATCAGGAGCACCATGAAGTTCATCTTCGCCGAATCGGTGGATGATGTTATTAATGCGGCTTTGGAAAAAGCAAAACCGAAAAAGAAAATACAGAAAGAAGCAACATCGTCCCCGAAGGGGAAGAAGCCTGTTACAAAAAAATCCAAAACAACGAAAGCAAAGAAAAATGGCAAAATCAAAAGTACTGCTCGCGGAAGATGATTCAACCATGGTCTCTCTTTTAAAGACCTTGTTAAAACTGGAAGGCTTTGATGTGGTGGCATTGTCTGCGGATGCGGATGTCCCTGCAGCTGTGCGCCATGAAAAACCGGATGTCCTTTTATTGGATGTACATTTATTGCATCAAAGCGGCTTGAGCATTTTAGAATCCTTGCGCAGTTCAGAGGATACGTCTAATGTGCGCGTTGTCATGTCTTCGGGTGCAAACGTAAGAGATGAATGTATGACGCGCGGCGCAAATGGTTTTTTAATGAAACCCTATATGCCCGAAGACCTGATCAAAATGTTGAAGCAGGCGATTAAATCGGCTTGATCCTTTATTTCAAGGGGATGGATTTTTTCAGGAAACAAATTCCATGACTATTCGATTCGGGATTTTGACTCTTTCTGATCGCTCTGCACGCGGTGAGCGCGCCGATATTTCCGGGCCCGCCCTCGCGGATTTGATCCACACTCAAGGCTGGCCGATTATCGCGCAGCGGATACTACCCGATGATGAGACCTCCATCCGCGCCGGGCTGATCGAATGGGTGGATAGCGGCGACTTCGATATTATCCTCACCACCGGCGGCACCGGCTTTGCGCCGCGCGATGTCACCCCCGAAGCCACGCGTGCCGTCATTCAACGCGAAGCGCCCGGCTTGGCAGAAACCATGCGCGCCGAGAGTTTAAAGAAAACTCCCCATGCAATGCTCTCGCGTGCCATCGCAGGCATCCGCGGACGCGTGTTGATCATCAATCTCCCCGGCAGCCCAAAGGGAGCAGTGGAGAATCTGCAAACAATTTTGCCAGTTCTCCCTCACGCCGTTCAACTACTGACGGATGATCCCGATTCTGAAGGCTCGCATTAAATTTTGTGTTTTTGGTATAATCCGCCCGCTTATAAAAAACTCTTTATCGATATACTCTTCGTAAGAAACCCTAAAGGTCTTTTCTGTAATCGGGTTTGTACGAATGTCAAACAGACCTTTAGGGTTTGTATGCATGGTAGAGAGAAAAAATTCAATAATTCAAGGAAAGCAGCAAGTATGATAGATGCAAATGAACTTCGTAAAGGTGTCACATTTGAATTGGACGGTAATCTTCTAAAAGTATTGGATTACAGCCATAACAAAACCGGACGCGGGAATGCCAACATTAAAGTAAAAGCCCGCAATTTGATCACCGGCTCCATTAGTGAGCGAACATTCAGTTCGGGGCAATCTGTTCAAGATGTAAGCCTCGACTTTAGTAATGTCTCGTATTTGTACAATGACGATGATATTTATTACTTCATGGACAGCGTAACATTTGAGCAGCCTGGCATTAAGAAAGAATCTCTTGGCGAAGCCGCCCAATATTTAGTAGAAGGCATGGAAGTGAAACTCACCTTTTATAAGGGTGAACCGATTGACGTGGAAATCCCCACCTCGGTTGATTTGAAGGTCGTGGAAGCCGCCATGGCGATCCGCGGCGATACTGCAACGGGCGTGACAAAGAAGGTCATCACCTCCACCGGCGTTCAGGTGCAATGCCCGAACTTTGTGAATGTCGGTGACACCATCCGTGTGGACACCCGCACGGGCGAGTATGTAACCCGCGTGTAAAGTTCGTAAACAAGGAAACAAGTAGACGCGTATACAAGCGCGTATTATTTCCGTGTGTATTTGTATACCTGTTTCCTATTTACATCTTCCCCATGAAAACCCCTGCCGGACGTGAATGTGAACACTTCTACGGCGATTACTTCCGTGGTCGCAACGTGGAAGAATGCCGCCTGTTGAAGTCGCAGGGACAGGACTGGACGCGCGATTTGTGCAAGACCTGCCCGGTGCCTGAGATCGCGCGCGCCAATTCCTGTCAGCATATGCGCTTGAAAGTGACCGTTGGCCGCCCATTCACAGCGATGTTTCAACGCCGTGTGCAGATAACCGCCTTTTGTGAAAAAACCAAGCGTGACGTTAACGAGCCGCAAATCGGCTGCGGAGAATGTCACGCTTTGCCGTTTAAGTTTGAAGTCAAAGATATAGTAGCGCGACATTTATGTCGCGTTTTGCTGCATCAACGACATAAATGTCGTCCTACAACCATGACGCTTACACTCCTGCTCGATCTTGACGACACCCTGCTGAATACAAATCAGCCTGTTTTTATCCCCGCATATTTTCGAGCGCTGGCGAAGGAACTTGCACCGCAAGTTGCGCCAGAGATTATGATGCGGGCTCTTCTTTCGGGTATGAACTTGATGAATGCGAGCGATGATTTTTCGCACACCTTGAAGGAAGTCTTCGAAACTGTATTTCTTGCGCAGATCAATGTTTCGCCCGAAAAACTTGAACCGGCTATCGAAAATTTTTACGACAATGTGTTCCCTACGCTTCAAGGATTGACCTCGCAAAAGCCGGAAGCCAAGCCCTTTGTGGATTGGGCTTTATCTCAGGGTTTTCGTATTGCGATTGCCACTGATCCGCTGTTGCCGCGCAAGGCTACTTATCACCGCTTGCGCTGGGCGGGATTTGAGCCCGAACAGTTCGAGATCATTTCATCTTTTGAACATTTCTATTTTTCAAAAACACATCCCGCATACTACGCCGAGGTGCTTGGGCGCATGGGCTGGGCGGAAGGCCCTGTGTTGATGGTGGGTAATGACATGGATCGTGACATTATCCCGGCGCAAAAACTCGGGCTGGCTGCATATCATGTGGATGGCGAATCCGCTGCGGGGGCGGGAGATGAAGCGCGGGGGACGTTATCCGATTTGCGCGTGTGGCTTGAATCGATGGACGTCGACTCTCTGATTCCATCCTTTAAATCGGTTGATTCTGTTTTAGGAATATTATCCGCGACACCGGCGGTGATGAACGGCTTATCGCGCGGGCTGGATGCTTCTCTTTGGTCACGCGAACCCACTCCCGATGATTGGGCGTTGACCGAGATCGTGTGCCACTTGCGCGATGCGGAACGCGAAATTCATCACCTGCAAATCAGGTTATTCAAGGAGCAAAGCGAGCCTTTCATTCCGCGCCCGGATACGAGCGTGTGGGCAAGCCAGCGGGATTATTTACATGAAAACGGCACGGCTGCGCTAAAAGAGTTTAACGAGGCGCGGCGCGAGACACTCGATATGCTGAAAAATATTTCCGCGGATGAATGGAATCGCAAGGCGCGGCACGCGATTTTTGGTCCAACGAATTTCCTTGAAGTTGTTCGTTTTATCGCCGATCATGACCGGATGCATATCCAGCAGGCTTGGAGCCTGCTTAAGAAACTGTAATTTTGCGTGTCTTCAAGCCATATCTAGTGTTATTATGAACAATAAGGACAAGTTTGGGCTTGTCCTTTATTTATTAATTTCAAATGAAATACTTTAAGGAGAAGCACGAATGAGAAAACGTGTAGTTGTAACTGGGCTGGGTTGTGTGAGCCCGGTTGGAAATACTGCAAAAGATACATGGCAGGCTTTGCTGGCCGGCACATCGGGTACGGCGCCGATCACATCTTTTGATGCGAGCGCGCATAAGACCAAATTTGCCGCAGAGGTAAAAGGCTTTGATGCCGCGGCTTTGTTCGGCGTGCGCGATGCGCGCAAAATGGATCGCTTCACGCAATTTGCGACCGCTGCTGCTTTGGAAGCGATGGAGCAATCTGGTTTAAAGATCGATGAATCCAACCGCGACCGTGTTGGCATTTTGATCGGCACGGGCATCGGCGGAATATCAACACTGCTTGAGCAATATGAAATCATGCGCCAGCGCGGACCTGACCGCGTCAGTCCCTTCCTTATCCCGATGATGATCTCGGATGGCGCCGCGGGTAATATCGCCATTCGTCTTGGCGCGCGCGGTGCGAATATGTCTATTGCAACGGCTTGCGCGTCGGGCGCCAATGCGCTCGGCGAGGCCGCTGAAATGATTCGGCGCGGCGCAGTGGATGCAATGATCGCGGGCGCTTCTGAAGCGGCGGTCAATGCAATTGCCATGGCTGGTATGAATGCGATGACGGCTTTATCCACGCGCAACGATGACCCGCAAACGGCGTCACGCCCGTTCGATAAAGACCGCGATGGATTTGTGATGGGTGAAGGCGCGGGAATTTTAATCCTCGAGTCTTTTGAATATGCACAGGCGCGCGGCGCGAAAATTTTATGCGAGTTCAGCGGTTACGGCACAACCGACGACGCGTACCATATCTCTGCACCTGCCGAAGATGGCGCCGGCGCGGCCAACTCGATGCGCTTTGCGATGCAGGATGCGGGTTTGCAATTAACCGATATTGATTACATCAACGCGCATGGCACATCCACTTATATGAACGATAAAAGCGAGACAAGCGCGATTAAATCTGTGTTCGGTGAGCAGGCCTATAAGATCGCAGTCTCTTCAACCAAATCCATGACCGGACATTTACTGGGCGCGTCGGGCGCGGTGGAGGCAGTTGTCAGCGCGATGGTAATTCTGGATAACATCCTGCCACCCACGATCAATTACACAACGCCCGACCCTGTCTGCGATCTTGATTACGTTCCCAACCAGGCGCGCAAAGCCGAGCCAAGACATGTCATGTCCAACTCGTTTGGCTTTGGCGGACATAACGCCACTTTAATACTAAGCCGTTTCAAATAGTGTCACTGCAAGGAACGAAGCAGTCTCATTGCGTGTGGAGATTGCTTCGGGAAGATCGCCCTCGCAATGACGTGATTTAGCCAAAGGAGCAAGAATGCCATTCGCGCATATTACGGGCTGGGGCATGTACGTCCCGGAACCGATACTGACCAATGATGATATCTCCAAGTTGGTGGATACCAACGATGCATGGATTCGTGACCGCACCGGAATCCGCGAGCGACATATTGCCCGCGAACATGAATTCCCATCCACGCTTGGGGTGGAGGCTGCGCTCAAAGCGCTCGCAGTCGCGAACCTTGCGCCCACCGATCTGGATCTGATCATCTGTACTTCTTCTTCACCCGAATATATTTTCCCTGCAACCGCGTGTCTCATTCAAGACCAGATCGGCGCGACCAAAGCCGGCGCATTTGACCTGCAAGCCGCGTGCACGGGATTCATCTTCGCCACCAACATGGCGGCGCAAGCCATCCGCAGCGGTTCGATCAAGAGCGCATTGGTCGTCGGCACTGAAGTACTCTCGCGGATGGTTAATTGGAAAGATCGCAATACTTGCATCCTGTTTGGGGATGGCGCGGGCGCATTTGTGCTGCAAGCGAGTGACGTGCCCGGCGGTGTGATCTCTGCGGTGATGCACTCGGACGGTTCCGGCGCGGATGCATTGAGCATCCCCGGCGGCGGTACGCGTTTCCCTGCCACAGAAGCGACCCTGCACGAGGGCAAGCATTTTGTCCAAATGGATGGGAAGGAAGTTTTCCGCTTTGCCACGCGCGTAATGGGGCGCGCCGTTGTGGAAGCGCTCGAAAGTGCAAACATGAAGATCGAGGATGTGCAGTGCATCGTCCCGCATCAGGCGAATTATCGCATTATTGAAACCGCGGCGAAGTACTTGAAGCTGCCGATTGATAAATTTGTGATCAATGTCGAGCGCTATGGAAATACCTCCACGGCTTCGATCCCGATTGCAACAGTGGAAGGTTTGCAAAAGGGGCGCATCAACACCGGCGACAAGGTTGTCTTTGTGGGCTTCGGCGGCGGATTGACCTGGGGCGCGATGGTGGTCGAGTGGACGGGTCCGATCCCTGCCAATAAGAAGCATATCTATACAGAGCAGTATCGTCTCTTTGCGCGGCTGCGTTCTTTGCTGCGCCGTGTTTGGCGTCATATTGAAGGTTTCTTCTCACGCAAGGAGCTGTAATTAACATATAGGCTTTAAAAAGAAGCGGCAGAAATGCCGCTTCTTTTTAAAAAATCCACTCGGCGTGGACGAATACCGCCGTGGTCACAACCCCCGCCTACCAGTTGACTCGCCAAACTTTTACCGGTCAATATTCTGACAGTTACATTAACTTGCTCGACTACGGCTCCCGATTTAGCCACTGTTCTGAACACAGCAAAACGTAACGGCGAAAGTGCCTTTCAAAAATTGGGTACAGTTGATGGGCTCGCCTGTTTTGCCTTTCTTGCTTCAATCAGATTTTCCTGTGTGAGCAGTTACGAGAATTCCTGTCAGGAATTTTTGGGTAAGGAAAGTAAAAAGGGACATTTGTCAGTTACAGAATTGCCCTTCCTGCCTTATACTAATAAACAATAAGCCCCACGGGCTGAACCGTGAGGCTTTCAAACAGACTACGCGATTTGAGCGCGAGTCGATAGGGTGATAATAGCACAATCCTACCGCCTTCGCAAATCCATTGTGTGGGCGGTTTTTGTTAGTGATGAGATAAATGAAAACACAAAAATATAAACTTTCCTTTACCGCCGCCAGCCTTTCTATTAGCGAATCGGTCAATATTGCCGAAGTGTACTTAAAATGCAAAGATTGGGATGAGACAAAAAGCATTGTCAGGGAAAACAACCTGCTGCAATCGAGAACGAATAGTAGAACGACAAGGGTTCTCGCTGAATTAATTCCGAGGTTGAAATTGCTGTCGGACGACCAGTTGAGTTTGCTTGTGGAAGGAAGTTTGGTTGAACAAAAGTATTTACTCTGGTTCACGATCTGTAAAACATACAGATTGATAAAAGAGTTTGCCGTTGAAGTTTTACGCGAGAAATTTCTAAGCAGGAATATGAAAATTACAGAACTGGACTATGACGCCTTCTTCAATCGCAAAGCCGACTGGAAC
The DNA here is from genome assembly GCA_009885525.1 of Anaerolineaceae bacterium. Classification (GTDB taxonomy): domain Bacteria; phylum Chloroflexota; class Anaerolineae; order Anaerolineales; family Villigracilaceae; genus Villigracilis. The sequence continues at coordinate 13,338 of VFKN01000187.1, forward strand.
GAAGGGTTGGAAAACATAACTGCTTTGACGAGAAAAAAAATAAGACAGGTTGTGTTTCACATACTGCGTGAAGCGGAATTGCTCACGGACGATAACACGATCCTGAGAGCCATGCTTTCAAATCGATTGATCGAAGTTTTGCGGTCTGATGCGCCGATGAGTTTTGAGATTTTTCCAGTTGAACCTTTTTAGCACAAGGATAACCATATGCCAGTTTCTGCAGAGAGTCAAACCACTGAGATTTATGAACACTTGCTGAAAGTAATTAACAGCGAGCGGTTCCTCAAGATGCAGGGGCTGGGAAATGAAATCCCCTTTTTCATCTGTCCGTTTGATCCTGCAAAAACAGAGAAGATGAACAAAGAAGTCATTACGCCTTTGATCAATCAACTAAAGCATAAAGGCGTTCGCGTCTTGCGGATTGATTTATACGATCTGGCAATTGAACTTCTGAAAGAAAGAAAAATTTGGAAACAGACTTTGGAAGCCGAAAGTGATATTTCAAAATCAGAACTCAAAGATTTGTTGCAAGGTGTTCTGGACCCGGAAACTCACTTGATTCCTGCGATTGCAAAAAAAATGGAAAGTGATGGCTTTGAGGTGATGTTCCTTACCGGCGTTGGCGAAGTATTCCCTTACATCAGATCGCATACGGTGTTGAACAACCTGCAAAGCACGGCAAAAGATAAACCAATGATCATGTTTTTTCCGGGCGAATATAACCAATCGCCTGAAAAGGGAAGTTCGCTAAATCTGTTTGGCAAACTTCTGGACGATAACTACTACCGCGCATTCAACATCTACAAACACTTCTAAAGGAGGGATATTTCCCATGAAACTAAAAGATATTTTCGATAAACCTATTGACCGAGCCATTGAAGGCGTAATAAAAGCAGATGACAGAGCCAGCCTCAAGATTGAGGTGGATGAGTATGTCATGACAGATGAGGTTACTCAAAGGCTAAAAGAATTCTTCAGCGCCTACAACGATTATAAGGGAGCTAACGGCGTCTGGATCTCTGGCTTTTTTGGCTCTGGTAAATCACATTTACTCAAAATGCTGGCGTTACTTTTGGAGAACGCAGAAGTGGATGGTGGCAAACCCGTATTGGATTATTTCCTACCCAAGTGCCATGAGGCTTTGCTCAAAGCGGATATGAAGCGCGCTGCAGAGACGCCCTCAAAAAGCATATTGTTCAACATTGACCAGAAAGCAGACACGATCAGCAAGACCGAGGTTGACGCGGTTCTGGCGGTGTTCGTGAAAGTGTTTAATGAGATGTGCGGCTACTATGGCAAGCAGGGATATGTAGCCCAACTTGAACGTGATCTCGACAACCGCGGACTTTATCAAGATTTCAAGAAAACCTACGAGAAGTTGGCAGGCAAATCCTGGGAAAAAGGACGCGAAGAGATCATCCTTGAAAAGGGAAGTATTGCCAAAGCCTATTCTCAAGTCTCAGAAACTTCTGAAGAAGTTAATAAAAATATTGTGGATGCCTACCGCAATGATTACAAACTCTCGATCGAGGATTTTGCCGATCAAGTCAACGACTATATCAAGAAACAGAAACCTAATTTCAGGCTGAATTTTTTTGTGGACGAAGTAGGTCAATACATTGCCGATAACGAGAAGTTGATGACCAACCTGCAAACCATTGCGGAAAGCCTGGCGACCAAATGCAAAGGACGGGCGTGGTTGATTGTGACTGCCCAGGCAGATATGGATGCCGTACAAGGCGAAAAAGGCAAGCAAAACACCGAAGGATTTTCCAAAATTCAGGATCGCTTCAAAATTCGTTTGAAGTTGACCAGCCAAAATGTGGATGAAGTGATTCAGAAACGCCTGCTCAAAAAGAATGAAAAGGGCGCGGCATTTGCGGAAAAATTATACGAAAAAGAAAAGAATAATTTTGGAACGCTATTTGATTTTACAGACGGCGCCACTTCATATAAAAACTTTACGGACAAACAGCATTTTTCGGACTGCTATCCCTTTCCGCAATATCAGTTCACGTTGTTTCAAAGTGCCATTCAAGCGCTTTCAAGACAGGAGGCTTTTGAGGGAAAGCATAGTTCGGTGGGCGAGCGCTCCATGTTGGGCGTGTTTCAGCACGTAGCAAAGATCATTGGAGATCATGAGGTCGGACAGTTGGCGACTTTTGACCTGATGTTTGCAGGCATAGAGACCACGCTTAAGCCTTTCATTACCAACTCGCTTTTCAAAGCCGTAAATAATCTCAACAATCCGTTTGCGTTAAGGGTGTTGAAAATATTGCTTTTGGTGAAATTCATCAAAGGATTTAATGCCACCCCGAAAAACCTGCGCGTCTTGCTGCTGGAAACCTTTGACCAAAATTCGGCGAAATTGCAGAAGCAGATTGAAGACGCATTGAATGTGCTTGAACAACAGACTTACATCCAACGCAATGGAGATGTATACGAATACCTCACTGACGAGGAGCAGGATGTCGAGAAGGCAATAAAAAATACGGAGATTGACTCTGCGGAAATCGCCAAGACTCTTGAGGAAATCCTTTTTTCCGGGATCATCAAGGACGCCAAGATGCGCTATGACGTGACAGGGCGGGATTATCCGTTCACCAAAAAATTGGATGACAAAATCACGAATCGCGAACAGGAACTGACCATCCATTTTGTTACGCCATTCAGCGAATATGTCGATGACCTCACAGCGTTAAAATCACATTCCCTGGGACGTCCTGAACTGCTGATCGTGCTGCCCAATGATCTCCGTTTTTACACAGATATTACACTCTACAAAAAGACAGAAAAATATATTCGCAACAGCCCCAGCACGCAAAACGAGTCGATCCGCAATATTATCGGCAGCAAAGGACGACAGAATCAAGAGCGCGAAAGGCTGGTGCATGAACGCGCCCGCGAATTGGTGGGGAAGGCGAAGTTTTTCGTTGCAGGCGAGGTGGTTGAGATTGCGGGCGAAGATCCGAAGACGCGCATTGTTAAAGGGTTCAATGAGTTGGTCATGCGAACGTACCCCAACCTGAGCATGTTGAAAAACAAAGCATATGACGAAAGCCAAATCAAGGAGCATCTTGACATCTTAAAAGATTCTCTCCTGACTGACCATTTAACCGAACCTGAACAGGACATGCTAGGCTTTATCCGCAGTAATAAGACTATTGGTACGCGCGTCACGGTCAAGAGTCTGGAAGAGAAGTACACCAGAAAGCCGTATGGCTGGTATCTTGACGCGATTCAATGTGTGGCGTCCATGCTTTTGGGGCGCGGACAGATCGAAGCCCGCGTGGACTCCAATATCCTTGAAGGCGCTGAGTTGGAACAGGCATTGAAAAATACTTATGGGTTCGGGAATATTATTCTTGAACTGCAAACGGTAGTTGACACGAAAGCATTGCGCAAGGTAAAGGATTTTTACAGCGCCTTTTTTGACAAACCCGCCAGCGCAAACGAAGCCAAAGCCTTGGGCGTGGAAGTCCGCGCTGCGTTTCAAGAGTTGTTCGATAATTTACGCATACTTCATGCGCAGGTACGCGAGTATGCTTTTCTAGTTGCATTGGATCAGCCGATCAAGTTGATTCAGGAACTGACAGGCAAGGATTACGCTTTCTATTTCGTCGAACTCCCCAAACGCGAAAATGAATTGCTGGATATGAAAGAAGATATCATTTCCCCGATCCGCACGTTTATGGGCGGTTCGAATAAGAAGATATATGATGAAGCCAGCAGTTTCTTGCAAACGCAAAGCCCGAATTTCTCGGCGATGGAGAGCGATAAGCCAGCGCAGTTGAAGGCGTTGCTTGAAGCGCCCGATTGCTATAAGGGCAATAAGATGAAGGATGCCAAGGCTCTGATGGATGGCTTGAAGAAGGATGTGGAGAGTCACGTCAAACAAGTCAGAAGAGACGCGCTTTCCCACGTTGGCAAATTGCAGGAACGCGTACAGGGATTACCTGAGTATTCCAAGTTGAAGAAAGAACAAAAACAGGAAATCGAACAGTCCTTCGAGGCGATACAAACCTATATTCAAAACGAGAACTTGGTTTCGTCCATCCGTGATGGCGCTGTGCGCTATGAGGTGGGTGAATACAACCGTTTGCTGACAAAGGTTGCGAGTTCGACGCAAAAGCCTGACGAAAAACCAGTGGAGTTTGTTTCGCAGGCGGATCTGGGCGTGAAGTTCGATAAGCCTTATCTTGCCAGTGAAGAGGATGTGGATGAGTATTTGGAAGCCGTGAAGAAGGCGATGTTGAAGGCGATCAAAGCGAATAAAAGGATTCAATTGTAAAATGTCATTGCGAGGGCGCTCTTGCTCTTTGCCCGAAGCAATCTCCGCATGACATGAGATTGCTTCGTCGCAAAGTGCGCTCCTCGCAACACTTGCACCAGCACGCAAGTGCAGGTATGACATAGAAGATGGAGAGTTGAATAAATGATCACTTTTACTTTTGCAGGCGATGAAGCAGGCGATGTTAGTTTGAATTTTGAGAAAGGCGCTTCGCGTTATTTTGTGCCTGTCTTTATTTCCACCCAGGCGCCTGATGGATTGCGGGATAGACTCGCTCTGCTGCGTAAAGAACTTGGAGTGAGTGAAACATACGAATTCAAATTCCATAAAATGACGGATTCTAATATGCGCCAACAGGTGTTCAAGGCTCTTGCTCATGCAGATTTTCATGCCTGGGGTTTGATCATTGATAAAACCAGACTGCCTAAAATCTTTGAGAATACGGTTGGCATTAAGCGATATACGCATTTTATTACGGAGTTGCTGTCTATCATCCCTGCCGAATTGCAACAGGATGCCACTTTGATTTTGGATGAATTCGGCTCGACGCCTGATTTGCGAACGGAGTTGCGCCGCGCCTTAACGGAACGGCACATGCCCAAATTATTCAAACGCGTAATTGTGCGTTCATCGAATCGTGAATCATTGATTCAGATTGCCGATCTTGTGGCTGGCGCGGTCATGCGCAGGGATACGCAAAACGACTCGGATATGTTCGATATGATTGCGAGAAAGTTTAAGAAATTGGAAGAATACCGCCCGTTAAAATAACCCGCCTCGCTATCCCTTCCATCACTTATAGATGGAGGGCAGGCAGCCACAAGGGCTACTTTTCGCGAGACAGGATGAGCGATCGGAACGCTTTTGACCATTGGGTTTTGTCCGCTGGCATTTTTATTATACAACAATTGTCATTGCGAGGGCGATCTTGGGTTTTGCCCGAAGCAATCCCCCAATGACAGGAGACTGCTTCGTCCCTCGCAGTGACAGTATGGACGGGAGATTGCTTCGTCGCGAAGGGCAAGTGCGCTCCTCGCAATGACAGAGGATAGGATTATGTCTGAAAGACAATACTGTGTTTACATTATGACCAACACTCATCACACGGTTCTTTATACGGGTGTGACGAATAACCTGCAACGGCGAGCGCTTGAACATCAGGCGGGTAAAAGCGGATTTAGGAAGAAGTATAATGTGACGAAACTTGTGTTTTATGAGTGCGGTGATGATGTGAACGTGGCAATCGCGCGTGAGAAGCAGATCAAAGGCGGTTCGCGTAAGAAGAAGTTGGATTTGATTAACAGTATCAATCCAGAGTGGAAAGATTTGTACGAGGAATATTTCGGAAAATAATGTCATTGCGAGGGCGATCTTGTTCTTAGCCCGACACTTGCGCCGCACTGCGTTTGTTGCAGTGCAGGTGAGCAATCCCCTGTGGATGAGGAGATTGCTTCGTCGGGGAGAGCGCCCTCCTCGCAATGACATGGAGAAAATTATGGACACAACCAAACTAAAAAAATTCGCACAAGCCGCCCGTAGACAATTACTGGAGCAGGTATCTTCGCGCACGGAGCAGGTTTTACGCAGTGACAGTGTGGAGATTCGGGAGAAGGCAAAAGTTGTTGGGCAGTTGAAAGAGCAGATTGATTTGCATACGAAACAGGTTGTGATCGATCGGGTGGCGTATACGTGGTTCAATCGGTTTTGCGCGCTGCGGTTTATGGATGTGAATCATTACACGCGGATCGGGGCGGTGACTCCGGCGGAAGGGGGGACTCAGCCGGAGATTCTGCTGGAGGCGAAGCAAGGACACGTGGACGAAGAAATCGCGCGGTTCGTTAATCCGCAGGTGATCTTTAGTCTGCTGAATGGTCAGCGCCCTGCGAGTGATCCGCAAGGGGAGGCGTATCGTCTGCTGCTGGTGGGGATCTGCAATTATTATGGCAAGTTTATGCCGTTCATGTTCGAGAAGATCGAGGATTATACGGAACTGTTGATGCCGCTGGATCTGCTTTCGGAGAATTCGGCGCTGTATGCGCTGCGGGATGCGTTGGATGCGGACGCCTGCGCGGATGTGGAGGTGATCGGCTGGCTGTATCAGTATTACGTCTCGGAGCGCAAGGATAAGGTCTTTGAGGCGTTGAAGCAGAATCAGAAGATCGAGGCTCAAGATATTCCCGCGGCGACGCAGTTGTTCACGCCGCATTGGATCGCGCGCTATCTGGTGGAGAATTCGCTCGGGCGGCTGTGGATGTTGAATCATCCGAACTCGAAACTGATCGAGAAGATGGCGTATTACATTGGAAATTCTGAATTAGGAATTATGAATTCAGAGGAGAGCCAACCTGCGGATGCCCTTCATAATTCAGATTTCATAATTCTGAATTCTCCAGAGGATATTAAACTGCTCGATCCTGCTTGCGGTTCGGGACATATCCTGACCTATGGCTTCGACCTGTTGTATTTGATCTATGAAGAGGAAGGCTACGCACCATCCGACATCCCGAGATTGATCCTGGAAAAGAATCTGTTCGGTATCGAGATTGACCCGCGTGCGGGCGCGCTGGCGGCGTTCGCGTTGGTGATGAAGGCGCGCGCGAAAGACCGTCGCTTTTTTACGCGGACTGCCGCTCGGGGTGAGCCTGTCGAACCCAACATCTGCGTGCTGGAGAATGTGACCTTCAACGACGCGGAGTTGAAACAGTACATGAAGGCAGTGGGGAGTGGAAAGTGGGGAGTGGAAAGTGATTTATTCACCGAGCCGCTGTTGGAGACCCTGCGCCAGTTTGAGCAGGCGGATAATTTCGGTTCGCTCATCCGCCCGATGCTGACCGATGCTGGCTATGTGCGCGGTTTGTTGGAAGGGAAGAATTTAGGCGGGGATTTGTTTTTGTTCGGCGTACATGAACGTGTGTTGAAAGTGTTGAAGCAGGCAGAGTTCCTTGCGCCGCGTTATCATGTGGTGGTGGCAAATCCACCGTATATGGGTGGCGCTGGAATGAATGAAGAATTGAAAGATTTTGCGCTTGAAGAATATCCCGATAGTAAGTCAGACTTGTTTTCCATGTTTATCGAACGCAACCTTGACATGATTCAGGCTAATGGCTTAGTTGGGATGATTACAATGCAAAATTGGATGTTTCTTTCGTCCTTTGAAAAAATCAGAAAGAAATTAATATTTGAAAAAACCATTTATTCTATGGCTCATTTAGGTGCGCGGGCTTTTGATAGTATTGGAGGCGAAGTAGTATCTACTACTGCATTCTTGGTGCAAGGTAAAAGAGACTTAATGTATAAAGGGGAATACATTCGTTTAGTTGATGGCAGAGATGAGTTAGAAAAAAGTAGTTTATTGCGTGAAAATATCCCTGCAAATAATACAGAGACAAATTTGTATTTCAGAGCGGCAGCGGTAGATTTTGAAAAGATACCTGGTTCTCCGATTGCATATTGGGTCAGCAATCAAGTATTTGAACTGTTTGGAAAGTCTGAATCCTTGGGTAGTATTGTTGAAGCACGGCAAGGTCTGGCGACTGCAGACAATGGTCGTTTTTTACGACTTTGGTGGGAAGTGCCAAATAGCAACGTCTGTTTTAATGCTAAATCAGGTTCTGATGCACTTGATAGTCAGAAAAAGTGGTTCCCGTATAACAAAGGCGGATCTTTTCGAAAATGGTATGGAAATCATGAATACGTTGTAAATTGGGAGAACGATGGAAAAGAACTTAAGAATTTTCAGCCAAGGTCAGTAGTTAGAAATCCAGATTCCTACTTCAAGGAGTCGGTGTCTTGGTCTGATATTACAACGAGCACAAATGCTTTTAGATATTATCCTGCAGGATTTATCTTTGACTCGACTGGGCATTCAGCATTTCCAAATAACAGATGTACAAAGGAACAACTCTTATCTTTTTGTAATAACAAGTTTGCGTCCCAGATAATTAAAGTTTTGAATCCGACATTTCATTTCCATGTTGGGTATTTTCAATCTTTGCCAGGCACGCTATTACCCGATCAAACAATAAAAAACAATATTTCTAAACAAATAGAGTTTTCTCGTACTGATTGGGACTCTTATGAGACTTCATGGAATTTTAAAATATTTAGTCTCCTTCAAAACGAATTTAATGATTCGCAAATTGTTACGACCTATGAAAATATAAGAGGCTTTTGGCGGAAAGTGGTTGAAAATTCAAAAGAACTTGAGCATGAAAACAACCGTATCTTTATTGAGACTTATGATCTGCAAGATGAATTAACACCTGACGTGTTGCTAGACGAAGTTTCGCTGACCTGCAATCCTTACTATCGTTATAACAGTAACAAAAGCGCAGACGAACTAGAAGCCGCCCTGCGCGCCGATACGATGAAGGAATTCATCAGTTACGCCGTGGGCTGTATGTTCGGGCGCTACTCGCTCGATAAGCCAGGTCTGGTGCTGGCAAATCAAGGCGAAACACTCAAGGACTATTTGAGAAAAGTGGGGAGTGGAGAGTGGATAGTGGACAGTAAAACAGTGGAGAGCAAGACAGTGGAAAGTGCAGAGTGGACAGTGGAGAGCGAACTACCCACTACCCACTATCCACTTTCAGAAACAAACACCGAAATAAAAGGAGAACGCGACCATGACAACAACAGTACGCAACTATCGGGAACTGATCGTTTGGCAGAAAGCAATGAATCTAGTGGAAAGCGTGTATCTGGCAACGAAACAATTTCCGAAGGAAGAACTTTACGGTCTGACGAGTCAAGTCAGGCGTTCGGCGGTGTCGATTCCATCGAACATAGCGGAAGGACAAGCCAGAAAATCAACGGCGGAATTTCTGAATTTCTTGTCAATTGCAAACGGTTCAAGAGCCGAGATGGAGACCCAAATCCTGCTTGCCCAGCGCTTGAATTATGTAACGAGCGATACCGCCAATCAAATTCTCAGTCTATCGGAAGAAGTAAGCCGATTGTTGTACGGGTTGATGAACAGTCTAAAGAAGTGAATAGTGGGAAGTGGATAGTGGACAGCAAACCCACTACCCACTCTCCACTATCCACTGATTTCCCCACTCCACACTGTCCACTCTCCACTATCTCTTTCCTTCCCGATGAAGACAACGTCATCCCTGTACTGGAAGGCGAATGGTTCGAAGACGACATCGCCGAACGCTTCAAGAAGTTCCTGCGCGTCACCTTCGGTGAAGAACATTACGACGAAAATCTGGCGTTCATCGAAGAGTCCATCGGGCGCGATGTCCGCAGTTACTTCGTCAAGGAATTCTATAAAGACCACGTCCAGACCTACAAGAAACGTCCCATTTACTGGATGTTCTCCAGTCCCAAGGGTAGTTTCAACGCCCTGATCTACATGCACCGCTACCAGCCCGATACCGTGTCCATTGTGCTGAACGGCTACCTGCGCGAATATATCAAGAAACTCACCGCGCACAAGTCCCAACTGGAGCGGACGTCGGTCAGCGGCAACGCGAGTCAAAGCCAGAAGACGAAAGCGCTGAAAGAGATTACTCAGGTCAATAAGGTGCTGTCCGAGTTGAAGGAATACGAGGACGAGGTGCTCTATCCGCTGGCGACGGAGCAGGTCAAGATTGATTTGGATGATGGGGTCAAGGTCAACTATGGGAAGTTTGGTGGGGCGTTGAGTCCGATTAAGGGGTTGTGATGTTAGAAAACCTTAAACACAAAGGGCACCAAGGTCACAAAGGAAAAAACCTTCGTGTCCGTTGTGTCCTTTGTGTTTAAATGCTCTTCTCCCGTTCAATGACAAGGTAAAATTGACCCATGAGCGTCTTATCCTCTGACACCCACCCGAAAATGGAAGCCCTGCAAATCCAATTATGGCGGCAGGCGAGTCCCACGCGCAAAATGCACATGCTGGCGCAACTCAACGCTTCGGCGCGTTCACTGGCATTAATGGGACTGCGCTCAAGATACCCCAACGCCACAGAAGCCGAACTCCGCCGCAGGCTGGCAGGTTTGCTATTAGGTGATGAACTGGCGCGCAAGGTCTATGGAGAGATCAACGATGCAAAATGAACCGATTGAAGTCACGCTAAAAGTAACGGGCGTACTTGAAAAACTCGGCGTCCCCTATCTTATTGGCGGCTCGCTTGCCAGCACGCTCTACGGCATGGTGCGCACCACACAGGATTCAGATGTCATCACCGAAATGCGCCGCGAACATATCCAGCCGTTTGTGGAAGCCTTGCAAGATGAATTTTTCATTGACGAAGAAATGATCGCGGATGCCATTCAGCGCAATTCCAGTTTCAACATCATCCACCGTGAAACCACCTTCAAAGTGGATGTTTTCATTCCGCGCCCGCGTTCTTTCTTTCAATCTCAACTTGCCCGCGCCCAAAAGCAGATATTCGCTTTCGAATCGGAAGCCAGCGCAAAATTTGCCAGCGCAGAAGATACCATCCTCTCCAAACTCGAATGGTATCGCATGGGCGGCGAAGTCTCTGAACGTCAATGGCGCGACATTCTTGGCGTGTTGAAAACGAGAGCAGGTGAACTTGATCTCGTTTATCTTCGCAAGTGGGCAAACGAAATCAAAGTCAGCGACCTGCTTGAACGCGCTTTGAAGGAATCTGCTTAATGGATAAAATCGCGCAGTCAATTAAAAAGGCGCTGTCCGAGTTGAAGGAATACGAGGACGATGTCCTCTATCCGCTGGCGACGGAGCAGGTCAGCATTGATTTGGATGACGGGGTCAAGGTCAATTACGGGAAGTTTGGCGCGGCGTTGAGTCCGATTAAGGGACTCTGATGTCATTGCGACATCGTCCCGATGATCTCTCGGGAGGAGCGCCCTTGCCCTTCGCGACGAAGCAATCCCCCAATGACGCGGAGACTGCTTCGTACCTCGCAGTGACGCTGATAACAGGAGATTGCTTCGTCGTCGCTATCGCTCCTCCTCGCAATGACAGAATGCCCGATGATATAATTTCCAACGAAGACGGAGAACCCAAATTATGAATATTCAAATCCGCAGTAAAGGAAATATCACCCTGCCCGCCGCGCTTCGCCAGAAATACGGGCTCAAAGAAGGCAGGACGCTTCAAATTATCGAAGTCGGCGACGGCTCATTTTTTTTAGTCCCGACCACAAGCAAAGTGATGAAGAGCGCGGATAAAGTGGCAAAAAAAGTAAAAGAAGCCAACGTCACCCTGGAAGACTTGCTCGAAACCCTGGATGAAGAGCGCAAGCAGTACTTCAAAGAAAATTATGCCAAAGGCTAAAATTTTTCTCGACAGCAGCGCCCTCATCGCGGGGGTTATCTCAGCGGCGGGCGCGGCGCGCGTGTTATTGGTCATGTCTGAAAAAGGGGATATTGACCTGATCATCAGCGACTATGTGATTACTGAAACCGAACGCTCGCTCACCAGAAAAGTCCCCCACGCGCTGGAAGATTACCGCGAAGCGCTCAAAGACGCGCATATAAAAGTAGTCCGCAATCCGTCCACAGAAGAAATTCAAGCCAACCTGCATTTGATCGCGGATAAAGATGACGTTCCCATTTTGCTGGCGGCAATCGCCGCCAAAGTGGATTACCTCGCCACGCACAACCGCAAACATTTTTTGGATGATCCCACCGTCGCGGAAAAAGTCGGATTCAAAATTGGAACCCCAGGCGACGTGCTGGCATGGATACGGGAAAATTTGTAAATCATGGATAAAATCTCCCAAGCCATCACGCGCCTGTTCGACAAATACCGCATAGTCTTCTGGTACGACGAAAAGAAGAAACTGCGGAGTGAATACGAGTCCCTGTGGCTGGCAGGCATTGAAAAGATCGAACTGATCAATAATGAATACGGCGTCAAACATCTCATCCTGCGCGAGAAACCCGCACAGAAATTTTTGCTGTACCATGCAGGCACGCAGCCCGAAGAATTGGAAAACTGGCTGCTGGATGTGCAACTTGCCAACGCCGTTTTCAGCGCCGATCAGGAAGCGCTCTGGGCAAATGAAGTGGGGCTTTCTCAAAACCTGTCCGATCTGGTATCCATCCACGCCGATTTTTTCAAAGATGAAAAACGCCGCGCCGCGCTCAAATCCCGCCTGACGAATGAAGATAACCACGACAGCCTACGCGTCAAAATGCTCTCCTTATGTGTCAACTCAGATGTCGAGAACAGGCTCGAAGGCGCGCTCGAATCCCTGCTGGCGGAACTTGCTGAAGAACGTCACGAAAAATTCGATCTCGTCCAACGCTGCGGCCTTGATTCTTTTTTATGGGAACGGCTCAAAAAATATTTTGGATATCAGTCTCCTACGCTGAGCGTCAAAGACTTCGCTATCACGCTGTTCAAGTCCTGTTACGCGCTCAGCCTTGAAGAAACATCCGCGCTTCATCAGGACGCGCTGGTCTTCCTCAAACGCTGGCGTGATAATGTCCATTATCAGGAAGCCTTTAGGAAACTCTCCGCCGAATATGCGGAAATCCTCGGTCTTGAAAAAGACCTGCAAAACCGCGACATCCGCAAACTGATCGAACTCGATCTCTTCCGACTTGTAGATCAACGGATTTTGAGCGAACTCGCGGGGCAAATTTTCGAGCGCACCATCACCGCGGGCGAATGTGCCAACCTCATCTGGCGCAGGCGCACCGCGCACTGGTTCAACGACTTTAAGGATGTCTACGAAGCCCTATACTACGCCTCGCAATTCATCCATGAAGTCCACTATGCCGATCTGCGCATGGATTCCCTGACTGATGGAATTCGCAAATATCACAACACCTGGTATCGCGTGGATCAAAATTACCGCAAGTTCATCTTCCATACACGCGCGTCGCGTCAGCCGTTGTTGGATAAACTCACCGCGCGGATCGAAGCCCTATACTCGAATAATTTCCTGCTCCCTGTCAATGACAACTTCCAGCGCTTCGTGGACTCCATCGAAGCATGGTCAGCCGCGCCAATTCTTTCCCAGTCCGAATTTTTCGAACGCCATATCCGCGAATATCTCGGCACAAAGAACAAAATTGCAGTCATTATCTCGGATGCGCTGCGCTACGAAATTGGCGAAGAACTTGCAAAAACTATTCAAGAAGAAGACCGCTTCACCGCCGAACTCGAACCGATGCTGACCATGCTCCCAAGTTATACCCAGTTGGGCATGGCGGCTTTGCTGCCGCACACAAAGATTGCCATTCTCAAAGACGGCTCAACACAAGTGGATGGTCAAAGCGCAACAGGCACAGAAAACCGCTCGAAGATCCTCAACGCCACCTGCAAGGATGGGGCGGCTGCCATCAAATCAGCAGAACTGCTCAGCATGGGCAGGGATGAAAGCCGCGAATTTGCAAAGGCAAATCAGGTCATTTACGTGTATCACAATCAGGTGGATTTAACGGGCGATAAACTTGAAAGCGAAGACCGCGTCTTCGATGCCGCGCAGGATGCAATTGACGAGATTATCGAAATTCTCAAAAAACTGACAAACGCCAACCTGAGCAATGTAATCATCACAGCGGATCACGGTTTCATCTATCAAAACCAAGCGCTGGATGACAGCGAGTTTGCAGTCAAAGATGTCGAAGGTGAAGAAATCCTTGTCCGTAATCGCAGATTTGTGATTGGCAAAGGTTTCAAATCCAACAAAAGTTTGAAGGAGTTCAAAGCGAGTCAATTGGGTCTGGCAGGTGATTTCGACGTGATGATTCCCAAGTCCATTAACCGTCTGCGCCAGCAAGGGTCGGGCAGCCGCTACGTACATGGCGGAGCCTCCCTGCAGGAAGTGGTTATCCCGTTGATCAAGGTCAACAAGAAACGCACTACCGACATTTCATTTGTAGATATTGATGTGCTGTCGAGTTCCTCCTCCGTGATCACATCAGGACAAATTTCAGTCGCCTTCTATCAGACCAAGCCTGTGTCAGGTAAAATTCAACCCCGTCAACTGAAAGCGGGAATCTACACGAAGGACGGCGCGCTGCTATCTGATGTCCATTCCCTGAACTTTGATCTCACTACCGAAGATGCCCGCGAACGTGAAGTGCGGGTCCGCTTTGTTCTCAGCCGCAAGGCAGATGAGGTTAATCATCAGACGGTATATCTGCGGTTGGAAGAACAGGTTTCTGATACATCACACTATAAGTTGTATGGTGATCCCATCCCGTATCAACTTCGACGTTCCTTTACCACGGATTTTGATCTCTAATATCATCATGTCATTGCGAGCCGCGCTCTTGTTCTTCGCGGCGAAGCAATCCCCTAATAACAGGAGACTGCTTCGGGCAAAGAACGCCCTCGCAGTGACATAAACCAAGGAGTTCCATGAATTATCTTGATCAAAAAATTAACGAACACTTCGGCGGTTTGGTTGTCCGCAAAGACCTGGTTAAAACAGTGCGTGGGAACGCCGTTGTGCCTACCTATGTTTTGGAATATTTGCTTGGGCAATACTGCGCCACGCCTGATGAAGCCAGTATGCAGTCGGGCATCGAGACGGTCAAGGAAATTATCCGTGCGCATTATGTCCACCGCAACGAAGCCAATCTGGTCAAGTCCATTATCCGCGAGAAAGGCCGCCATCGCATCATTGATAAAGTCAGCGTGGAGTTGAACGACAAGAACGACACTTATGAAGCCTCCTTCTCAAATCTTGGCATCAACAAAGTATTGGTCGACTCCGACACTGTCAAAAGCCACGAAAAATTGCTGGTCAGCGGGGTATGGTGTATTTCAGAGATCGAATACAAGTATTCCGAAGATCAGCGCGTGGTTCCCTGGATTCTGGCTTCGATCAAACCAATCCAAATGTCGCATTTCGACTTTGACCAGTACCAGCTAGCCCGCAAACAATTTACGCTCGATGAATGGATCGACCTGTTACTCCAGAGCATGGGCTTTGAACCCGCAAAATTCAGCCTGCGTGGAAAGTTATTTCAACTCATGCGCCTGATCCCCTATTGTGAGCGCAACTACAACTTGATCGAGTTGGGACCCAAAGGCACTGGCAAATCCCACATCTATTCTGACTTCTCGCCGCACGGGATATTGATATCCGGCGGAGAAGTTACTGTCCCAAAATTATTTGTCAGCAACGCAACTAACAAGATCGGTCTCGTTGGATATTGGGACACCGTCGCTTTCGATGAATTTGCGGGCAAGAAAAAAACTGCCAACAAAGCCCTGGTGGATATTCTCAAAAACTATATGGCAAATAAAACCTTCTCGCGTGGCATTGAAACACTCGGCGCTGAGGCTTCGCTGATCTTTGTCGGGAATACATCCAATGACCTCGAACACATGCTCATGCACACAGATCTATTTGAAGATCTGCCTGTTCAATATTACGACTCCGCATTTTTAGACCGCCTGCATTCCTATATTCCAGGCTGGGAAGTGGAAGTCATCCGCGCCGAAATGTTCACGGGCGGCTTCGGATTCGTGGTCGATTACCTTGCCGAAATTCTCCGCAAACTTCGTACATATGATTACACCCATCATTACCAGCAGCATTTCCGCCTGTCCAATGAAATCTCCACCCGCGACCGCGACGGCGTCAATAAGACCTTCTCTGGATTAATGAAAATTCTATTCCCCTCCGGCGAAGCATCCAAGGAAGATATGGAATTGATTTTGGAGTTGTCGATTGAAGGTAGGAAACGCGTAAAAGATCAACTGATGCGCATTGACACAACCTATCCCGAAGTTTCATTTGGGTATACCAGACTCCAGGACAACAGCGAAGTCAAAGTGATGACTGCTGAAGAAAAACTATACCCAAAGCATTATTATAAAAAACCTGTCGGCAGCAAAAAGGATTCTGAAATTATCAAGGCTGTCCTGCCCACATTGACGGACGGATCCATAACCGACGAAGAAAAATTGATTACCCAGGGTGAAAACGACAAACTGGAATTCAAGTCCACAATGCGCTGGAATATCATCGCAGACAAAGCGGACAAAGCCATTGAGGTCAGCGCGCTCAAGACGCTTGTTGCCTTCTTGAATTCTGAAGGCGGTACATTACTGGTTGGCGTAAAAGATGACGGCAGTATTTTAGGAATCGAAAAGGATCAATTCCTGAATGAGGATAAATTCCTGCTTCACTTTGCCAGCCTTATTAACGACAGGATTGGCAAGCAATATATTGAACATATTCAATGGGGCTTGAAGGAAATAGGAGAAAAGAAGATCCTGCGTGTGGACTGTAAACCAAGTTCCACCCCTGCTTTTTTGAAAGGCAATGGCGAGGAATTCTACGTCCGCAATGGGCCGTCTTCGATTCTCCTGTCCACCAGTGAAGTGCTGGAGTATTCAAAGAAGCATTTTAGATAGTAGACGTTATCGGAAATAACTCCGAAGGAGTGAAATGATTATAGAAAGAAAGCAAAATTAAATTTAACCCCGAAGGGGTGGCATGGTTTTGAGCACAAACATGTCACAA